>JAJFJX010000207.1 GCA_021773655.1 Panacagrimonas sp. | reverse complement strand
TGGTGGCCGACCGCATAGGCGGTGAAGGCCAGTGGACGCGCGGCAGTGACGGCGGGGTCGAGCTGGCGCAGCGAGCCGGCGGCGGCATTGCGCGGGTTGACCGGCGGCTTGTCGCCGCGCGCCTCGGCTTCGGCCTGCCAGCGACCAAAGCCGCTCAGGGGCAGGAACACCTCGCCGCGCACCTCGAGCAGCGGCGGCGCCCCGCGGCCCAGGCGCTGCGGGAGGGTGGCGATGGTGCGCAGGTTGGCGGTGACATCCTCGCCGGTGGCTCCATCGCCGCGGGTGGCCCCCAGGACCAGCTCCCCCTGCCGGTAGGTCAGGGACACCGCCAACCCGTCGAGCTTGGGTTCGGCGCTGTACTGTGCGGTGTCGATCTGCAGGGTCTGGCAGACACGGCGGTCGAACTCTCGCAGTTCGCCCTCGTTGGCAGCCTTGCGCAGCGACTGCATCGGCTGGCGATGGCGAACCTCGGCAAACGCCGCCGCCGGCGCCCCGGCGACACGACGCGTCGGCGAACCGGCATCGGCCAGTTCGGGGTGACGTGCCTCCAGCGCCTGCAGTTCGGCAAACAGTGCGTCGTAATCGGCGTCGGTGACTGCGGGGTCGTCAAGCTGATAGTAACGCCGGTCGTACTCGCCGATACGCTCGCGCAGCCAGGCCACCCGGCCGGCCGCCTGGCCCGCGTCGGTCATGGCCAAGCCCACCCTGGGAGCTCGGACAGCAGAAACGCGCGGCTGCGGCTGCGCCCTTCCGGCCAGGGCTTGCGCTGCGTGTCGTTGAATAGAACCACTATTGGCCTCGACGCATCGATCGCCGTAGCGTGAGCAGGCGCTATCCCAACTGGTGTGCCTTGGCCCAGCCCTGGATATCGTTGCGCAGGCTGACCGCCACTTCGTTGTCGACACGCTGGCGGCTGGCATCGAAGATCTCGGCCTTGAGATCGGCCGCCAGCGCCCGCGTGGTGGTCAGCAGGTCGTCGAACGCAATGGTGGGGTTGACCGGGCCGGGCAAGCTCATCAGCACCAGCAGGCCCTTGGTGGAAAACCCTTCGGCCTCGGCCGGGTCGAGCTTTCCGGGCTTGAGCAGGCTGGCGACCGAATAGACGCTGTGGCCGCCAATGAGCCGATGGTAGATCTGATTCTGGCCAAATCTGAGGCCCTGCGCGCGAAGGGCCTCGTGCAACTGGGGTCCGAGGATGTCGGTTTCCTCGGTTGGCGCGACGATCAGCGCCACCGGCCGCGACCGGGTGTTCCCGGGTCCCGGTTCCGGTGCGGGTGCCGCCGCCGGTGCTGCCGAGGGCTTGAGCAGGGTGGCGACCGAAGGCGCGGGTGCCTGCGCGGGCGCCTGCGTCGGGGTGGCGTTGCCGAAGCTGGGCTCGCCGCGCCGGCGTGGCCGGCCGACGCCGTACTCGTCGAAGCCCTGTGTCGGCTGCCGCGGCGCCAGCAGGTCGAGCTGGTCGCCCGTGTCCTCGCGCCCGCGCAGCAGCGCGTCCTCTGTGGCGTCGTCAGCGTCGTTGGACTTGTCGCGCCGACTGTAAGCGTAGAGGGCTCCCACCAGCACCACGCATACGATCAGCAATGCCCACTGCAATTCGCCCATGCCCTACTCCTCAGATCGCGACAGTCGCCAGGGGCGACGCCATTGCCCCGCACCCCGGGGGCGGGAACGCACGGACCTTCCGCTCGGGGCGGACGACTCCGGAGACACGTCGGCAGGCCGACTCGCTGTTCAGACACTGGTTGATCTCGCGCATAGGTCTCAGTTCACTTCCGCTAGGGTTTCGGTTTCGGTTTCGGTTTCGCCATGGCCGACCAGGTCCACCGCCTGCTGTACGTCCACGCTGACCAGACGCGAAACGCCGGGTTCCTGCATGGTCACACCGTGCAGGTGGCTGGCCAACTCCATCGTGATCTTGTTGTGGGTGATGATAATGAACTGCACGCTCTGGCTCATCTCGCGCACCACTTCACAGAAGCGCGCAACGTTGGCATCGTCCAGCGGCGCGTCGACCTCGTCCATCAGGCAGAACGGCGCCGGGTTGAGCTGGAACAGGCCCAGCAGCAGAGCCACCGCGGTCATCGCCTTCTCGCCGCCGGAGAGCATCTGGATCGATGAGTTGCGCTTGCCTGGCGGCCGCGCCATCACCCGCACGCCGGTGTCCAGCAGATCTTCGCCGGTCAGCTCCAGATAGGCCTCGCCGCCGCCGAACAGCTTGGGGAAGCGTTCGCGGAAGATGGTGTCGACGCGCTCGAAGGTGTCCTTGAAACGCTCCTTGGTCTCGGTGTCGATCTTGCGGATCGCCGCTTCCAGGGTGTCCAGTGCGCCGCTGAGATCGTCCCACTGCTGGCCCAGGTAGTGGTCGCGCCCCTCGGCCTCTTCGAGTTCCTGAATGGCGGCCAGGTTGATTGCGCCCAGGCGGTCGATCCGGCGACCCAGTCCGGCCAGGCGCTCGTCCCAGACTTCCGCGGTCGCCTCCGCGGACAGTTGCGCGAATACCGCCTCGCGCTCCAGACCAGCAGTGTCGCAGGCCTCGGCCAGCTGCTGCTGGATTGCCTGGCGGCGCGCACGCAGGTTCTCGAATTCGAGGCGGGCCTGTTGCAGGGCATCCTGCGCGGCGTCCTTGGCCGTTTCGGCATCGCGCAGGACCTGCGCGCCCTGGCCGAGGGCCTGCTCGGCTTGCTGTACGCCTTGGCGAACCTCGTCGAGCTGGTGCTGGACGAGCGCCACGGTCGCCCGCGCCTGTTCGGCCAGTTCCTGGCGCTCGGCCAGCGGCGCCTCGAGTTCGGCGGTGGTCTCGGCGCGCGCAGCGCGGTCACGCGCCATCTGTTCGCGCGCCGCATCCTGGTCGTGTGCGCCCTGGTTGAGCGCGCTGACATGACTGCGGCGCGAGGCGAGCTGGATCTGCAACTGGTTCTCGTTCTGTGCCGCCTGCGCCAGCAGCGCCCGGTTGCGCGTCACCGCATCGCGCGCACGCGCCAGGGCCTGCTGCAGTTGCACGCGCTCCTCGCGCAGACGCTGCGCGACCGCCTCAAGGTCTCGCAGCTTGTCGCGTGAGGCCGCCAGTTCCGCCGCCTGCTGCTCGCGCTGGGCCCGTAGCGCCTCGATGTCGCGCACCAGGGCCTCGATGCGCGCCTGGGTCTGCTCCAGGCGCACCGCCTGCGCCTGGCGAAAGGCCATACGTTGCGACTGGCGGTTGCGGGCCTGCTCGAAACGCCCGGCGGTCTGGCGTCGCTCGGTCTCCAGTTGCTGCTGCAGGCCACGCACTTCCGCGAGTTCGGCCTCGCGCGCGGTGATGGCCGCGGCCAGGCCCTCGACCTGCAGGCGCAACTGCTGGATCAACTGCTCGCGTGCGATGACCCCCGAGCGGGCAGCGTCGGTTCGTGGCGCGCGCACCCAGTCCCGCCCGCTCCAGACGGCGTCCGGCGTGATCACCGATTCGCCGGGCCCCAGCGTGGCTCGCCGGGCCTGCGCCCGCGCAGCGTCGGCTGCGCATTGCACCGAGGCCAGAAAGTCATCGACCGCGGCCGGGCCGCGCACGTGCTCGGCCAGCGAGCCGGCCGGCGCATCACCGCCACCGCCGCGCGCATCGAGCAGCACCACACCGGCGCGCGGCCAATCGCCGGCCAGGTGCGTGGCCGGGGTATCGGTCAACGGCGCCTGCAGCAGACCTTCGAGGACATGTTCGACGGCTGCCTCCCAGCCCGGATCGACCTGCAGCTGCTGACCCAGGCGCGGTCGGCCGGCCAGTTCGCGCTGGCGCAGCCAGCCTGCGAGTTCGGCATCGTCCTGTCCGAGCGCGGCCTGCTGCAGGGTCTCCAGCGACGACAGGCGTCCGCGCGCCGACTGCTGCTGCTGGCGGGATTCGTGCAGGCCCCCATCGAGCATGCTGCGCCGTTCGCGCAGCGCGGCCAGCTCTCGATCCAGAACCTCGAGCCGCGCCTGATCCCCGGCCACTTCGGTTTCCAGCCGCTGCAGGTCGGCGTCGGCATCGAACAGAGAGGCCTGGATCGGAGCGGCGTCGAGGCTGGTGCTCTCCGCCGCCAGGCGCTTGTAGCGTTCTTCGAGCTGGAACTGGGCGCGCTCCAGCGCCTGCACCCGAACACGCTCGCCTTCGGTATCGAACAGCGGCTGCTCGGACGCCGAGCTGAATTCCTCCCAGCGGGTCTGCTCGGCCAGCGCCGCCTGTTCGCTGCGCGCCAGGTTGTCACGTGTCTCGGCATGGTGGCGGGCCGCGCCCTCGGCCTGGCGTTCAAGCTGTTCGACTTCGCTGCGCGCCTGCTCCAGGCGCTGCCGATCCTGCGCGCGCCGACGGTCGAGGTCGGCCAGCGCGCGGTCGAGCTGCTCGACTTCGCGCTGCTGCAGGGTGCGCAATTCGCGGGCATGGGCCAGCTCCTGCTCCAGGCGACCGGCGTTGCCCTCGGCCTCGAACACCGAGGCCTGCTCCAGGGTGAACTTTTCCTGGGCCTGCCGGCGCCGCGCCTCGGCCAGCTCGCGGTGCTGCTCGGCCGCCGACACCGCGCCGCGCGACAGCTCCAGCGCCTGCTGGAGTTGCTGCAGGCGAGCTTCGTGGGCCTGGGCGTCGGCGTCGAGTCCGCGCTCGCGCAAGGCCAGGATCTCGGCCTTGAGCCTGCGCTCCTCCTGCTTGAAGGCCCGGTACTTCTCGGCGTTGGCTGCCTGCCTGCGCAGCACTTCGAGGCGGGCCTGGATCTCCACCCGCATGTCGTTGAGACGCGCCAGGTTCTCTCGCGTCTGGCGGATGCGGCTTTCGGTTTCCCGGCGCCGGTCCTTGTACTTGGAGATGCCGGCGGCTTCTTCGAGCCAGGTGCGCAGCTCCTCGGGC
>JAJFJX010000206.1 GCA_021773655.1 Panacagrimonas sp. | reverse complement strand
CTGCGCGGTGCGCCGACCGCGGCCGTGCTTGCCGACGAGCGCCAGCGCGGGAAGGTTGGGGACGCACCTGGTGGCCACCAGCCGCCCGTCCTCTGCCGCGAACTCCAGCACCGTACCGGGAACCATGCCCAGCTTGTCGCGCAGGGCCTTGGGAATGGTGACCTGACCGCGTTCGGTAACGGTAGCGTTCATGATTACTCCGAATCGAGATTCATACCGAAGAAATTTGAATCTGGCGGCTGTAATCGTCCAGATCGAGCCGCCCCTTCGCTCGCCTCAGAACCGGTAACCCACCTCCACGCCCACCTGCCGGTCCGGCTGCGGAAAGCGCACGGCGAGCCCTAAGCCGTTGAAGCCCAGCCCGCCGGTGGCGTAGACCTCGTCGGTAAGGTTGCGGCCCCACACCGCGAGTTCGAAGCCGTTGCGAAAAATCAGCGCGCTGCGCGCGTTGAGCAGGCCTACCGCGGACTGGGTCAAGGCACGTTCGGCGGCGGCTTGTTCGGCGGCGGCGAAGTCGCGGATGTTGGCCTGCGAGTTGTAGACGCGGTCCTGCCAGGACCAGTTGAGGCTGTTGCGCCAGTCCAGACGCGCGAACGGCTGTGTGTGCGCGGCGTTCAGCGCGATCTGGGTCTCGGGAATGCCGGCGAATTCTTCATCGGAACGATCGATGCCGTTGAGATCGACATAGCGTTCGTACTCCGGGCGCACGATGCCGACCACGGCACCGAGCGCAAGATTCGGCCACGGGGTGTAGTCCAGTTCCAGTTCGCCGCCGTGGATCACCACCTCGGCGATGTTGCCGGTGAACGTCGAGGTAAAACCATTGACGCGCAGCAGGATGGAGCGCTGCACGTCCCGGCCTTCGGAGCGGTACAGGGCGAGGTTGGCGCGCAGGCGGCGGTCGAGGAATTCGGCCTTGGCACCGACTTCGAGCTGGGTGACGTCCTCGGGTTCGAAGGGCTGATAGGTCGCCTCGGACAGGCCGCGCAGGTTCTGGCCGCCAGAGCGGTACCCGGTGGTGAGCGTGGAGTAGATCAGCCAGTCATCGTCCGGCCGGTAGTCCAGCCCGACCAGGTAGTTGAGGCGGTTCGACTGGTTGGAAAAGCGTCGCTCGCAGGGTGCATCGTCGGGTACGCCGGGCACTGCGCAGCGCAGGCCGGTCTGCGCGGTGCCGACGCGGTTGCGCGACACCAGCGACTTGCGATCCGCCGAGTGACGCAGGCCCAGGCTCAGGTTCAGCGCGGGTCGCAGCGCGAAGCTGCCCTGCGCGTAGAGGCCGACGCTGTCCGCTTCGGCATCACCGGCGAACTCGGTGACGTTGCCGCCGCCCGCCGCCTGCCCGCCGGTGGCCTCGACGGCGTCCTCGTCGAAGGCATAGGCGCCGGCGGCCCACTGCAGGCGCGCGGTCTCGCCAGTGAGTTGCAGTTCGGCGCTGTGCTGGCGGTAATCGGCGACAAACGTGGTGCCGATCACCGGATAGGGCGTGCTGTCGAAGTCCACGGTGTTGGCGATATCACCGGCGTCGCGCCGACCCAGGATGAGCTGGATGCGCCCCCAGTCGCGATCCAGGCTGGCGGTGGCCGACCACAGGCGCACGCGGGCGGTGGATTCCAGCTCCAGACCCGGATTGTTCTGCGCGCGATACGGATCGCCAAGGTAGTTGTCGATGGAATCCATGCCCTGCGAGGCATTGGCCACGACGAGGCGCCCGATGCCGTCGAAGGGCGTCTCCGGCGTGCCGTCGCCGTCGGTATCGGCGAATCGCGGTTGCGCGGCAAAGGCCAGCTCTGCCGGACCGTTGCGGCGATCCAGATCGATATCCTCGTGCGTCAGCAGCAGGGTCAAGGCGCGATGCGGCCGCCACAGCGACTTGATCCGCAGCAGCGTGTCGTCCTTGTCGCCCAATGCCTGGTCGTTGGTCTGGTCCACCGCGTAGCCGTCCGAGCGCGTGCGCTGACCGACCAGTCGCAGCGCCCAGGTGTCGCGCAGCAGCGGCAGGTTGAGCACGCCGCTGGTGCTGACTGTCTGGTTGCTGCCGACACCGCTGCGCAGACTGCCGCTCAGGCGGTCCAGCTCCGGATCGCGGGTGTTGAGCAGGATGGCGCCGCCGGTGGTGTTGCGGCCGAACAGCGTGCCCTGCGGGCCGCGCAGCACCTGCACCTGCTCGACATCGACGAAGGACAGGTTGGTGCCGAACGGCCGCGCCAGATAGAGCTGGTCCTGGTACACCGCCACCGAGGGGTCCAGGGTGCCCAGGGTGTCGAACTGGGTCTGGCCGCGCATCTGCAGCACCAGCGCCGTGCCCTGGCCGGAAGCCGGACGGATGTAGAGGCCGGGCGCGGTGTGCTGCAGGTCCTCGACTTCGGTCAGCACCGCGTCGCGCAACTGATCCGCATCGCGGTGCGTGACGGCCAGCGGCACGTCCTGCAGTTTTTCTTCGACCTTGCGCGCGGTGACGAGGATGTCTGCTGCGCGGGCGGTGCCGGCCGGTGGTGACACCGGCGCTGACTGCGCGATCGCGATGCGTGGCATTGCCGCGGCCAGCACCAACAGCGTCGCAGCGACGACGCGGCGGCAGCGTGTTTGGATTCGCGTAGGTCGGCCTTCAGGCCGGCAACGCGCAGGTGATCGAGCACAGGATGTCGGGTTGAAACCCGACCTACAGGCGCGCGACATCGAGCGGTGCAAGTTCTCAATCATTCGGGCTGTTGATCGGCAGACGCACGGTGAAGATCGCACCACCGCCGTCCGCATTGGCGGCCGTCACCTGGCCGCGATGCAGTTCCGCGATGCGCCGCACCATGAACAGCCCAAGCCCGATGCCGGGCTGACGCTTGACCGTGGACGCGCGGTAGAAGCGCTCGAAGATCTGCGACACGTCGGCGTCCTTGATGCCGGCGCCGTGATCGCGCACCGAAAAGCACGCGGTGTCGCCTTCGCGCCAGGCGCGCAGATCGATGCTGCCGCTGGCCGGCGAATACTTGATGGCGTTCTCGATCAGGTTGTCGAACAGGATGTTGAGCAGCATGGGGTCGGCGCGCAGGGTCAGCGCCTGCGACGGCAGGTCGAAAGCAACGTCGCGGCCGCTGCCGCGCGCGTAGCGCTGCCCGACCTGATACAGCGCCGCCGACAGTTCCAGCTCCCGCGGATTGAGCTGCATCGCAGAGGACTCCAGCCACTCGTCCGCCAGCAGGGTGTCGACCAGCGCGGTCATGCGCTGCGCGGCGCGATTGATCTTGCCGGCCTCGCGCTGCACGTCTTCCGGGCCCGGCGGCAGGCGTTCGTCGACGATCATCTGCGCCGAGGCACCGATGATGCTGATCGGCGTGCGGAACTCGTGCGAGACCATGGACAGGAAATTGCGCTGCTCGTCCATCGCCACCCGCAACTGCTCTTCGGTCTTCTTGTGTCCGGCGACCTCGGCATTCAGGGCCTGCGTGCGTTCGGCGACGGTGGCCTCCAGGCGCACGCCAGCCGCCTGCGAGTCGGCCAGGGCCTGACGTTCACGCAATCTCACACGCAGGCCCAGGCCGACGAAGATGGCAATCATGTGCACCATCATCCCGAACAGGTAGCTGTACTGGTTGAATGCGGAAAACGGCAGCCAGTCCAGGTTCTTGGCGAAGTGCAGCGCGCCCACCGTGCCGTACACCGAGTAGCCGATCAGATTGGGCCAGGCCGACGGCGCGTGGCGCCGCACCAGGATCACGCACAAGCTGATGATCAGCACCGCGGTCCCCAGGCGCAGCAGATTGATCAGCGGCGCGATCTTGCCGTAGTGGCCGGCCAGCGACACCAGCAAGGCCAGACCGCCGAGCCCGGCCATGACCTGGAATGCGCGGGCGATGCGCGGAAACTGCACCGGCATGTCCAGCACGCTGCGGGCGAAGATCAGCGCCGTGAGCAGTCCCAGGCACATCGCCAGGTTGTGGATGCGTACCGCCAGCGCCGGCTGCTCCGGCAGCACCAGCACCGACAGCAGATTCTCCGAACAGGCGAACAGCAGCGCACTGGCGGCCAGATAGGCCGAGTACCACAGGAACTTGCGGTCCGGCAGCGTGACGCCGAGAAACAGCGTGACCGCCGCCATCAGCAGGGTCATGCCGATCACCGCCGCGACCTGCAGCATGATGCGCTGCAGGTCGCTGATCAGCGCATCCAGCCGCCATACCGCGCCGGCCAGGCTCAGGGTGCGATGTCCGGCCAGGCGGATCCACACCGTGTGCCGACCCGCCTGCGGCAGTGCGCCCATGCGCAGCACGTTGATCGGCGAGGCCAGGTCACGCTGCGATACCGGACGCAGGCCGCCGAGCGCACGGTGATGCCAGGTCGGCTCGCCATCTGTCCCGACCTGCGGCAACCACACGTCGATGTAGTCGACGTAGGGCGAGCGCAATTGCAGCCACCAGCCCTGGGTGAAGCCCGGCGCTGCCTGCAGATCAAAACGCAGCCACCACGCGCCGCGGCCGGCAAAGCCGCCATTGAAGTTGGCACGCAGAGGCTCGAAGCGGGCGGCGTGTTCGGTCGACGTGACCTGCTCGAAACTCAGCTCGCCGCTGGCGTCATGCAGGGCCCGCAGATGCCCGGCCAGCTCCAAGCCGCCGACGGCACGCGCCTGCGCATCGAGCACCAGCGGCGCGGCCCCTGCAGACACCGCCAGCAGGTACAGCGCCAGGCCCGCCAGCAACCGCAAGGCCCGGGAATCACGAGAGGACTTGAGCATCGGAAGCGGGGATGACGGGGTTCCGTGTCAGAACCGCGAGTGTGCCTTCGTCGTGTGCGCTTGCCCATCTTGAGCCGCCATGAACGGGCACACCTGAAACCGGCCCCGCATCCCTATACTTTGCCGACCCTGACTCAGCATGCGCCGCCGGCCGAAGTTGCGAGCCGCTCCCTCATGATCGAACGCGAAATCATTGCCACGGCCGAGCGTCATCTGTCGCGACGCTGCAAGCACATGAAAAGCCTGATCCGCACTCACGGCCCCAGCACCCTGGGCGCGCGTCGCCGCGATCCGTTTCACGTGCTGACCAGTTCCATCATCGGCCAGCAGCTCTCGTCCAAGGCGGCAGACACGATTCAGGCACGCGTGCATGCGCTGGTCGGTGCCAAGGCCAGGCTCACGCCCGCGCAACTGTTGTCGGTGACGCCCGAACAACTGCGCTCCTGCGGCCTGTCCAATGCCAAGGCCAAATGGCTGCGCGCGGCGAGCGAGAAGGTTCTGACCGGCGAACTCGACTTCAAGCAGCTCGCCAGGGCCGACGACGCCACCGCCCTCAAGACCCTGGACGATCTGCCCGGCGTCGGACTGTGGACGGCCCAGATGTTCATGATCTTCGCGCTCGACCGGCTGGATATTTTTTCCATGGGTGACGTCGGCCTGCGCAACGGCGTGAACCGCCTCTTCAATCAGGGCGCCAGGCTCGACGAGCCCGCCACCCTGGAAATCGTGCAGCGCTGGGCGCCCTATCGCTCGCTTGCGAGCTGGTACCTGTGGCGCGTGACCGACAGCGATCTCAACGCATGGACGTGACGGCCAATACCGGCGCGCCACGCACCCGCGACGGCCGCTTCCGCAACAACCACCGCAACAGCGCTCACGGCGGCAAGTCGCTGCTGGCCTTTCTGCGCGAGTGGCGCAAGGCGGGCTGGAACCGGCCGACGTTTCCGAAAGCGCACAACGATCCGGCGTGGCTGGCGGCCAATCGCTCCGAGACCAGTTTCACCTGGATCGGTCACGCCAGTTTTCTGGTGCAGCTCGATGGTCTGAACATCCTCACCGACCCGGTGCTGTCGCGGCGCACCTCGCCGGTGCAGTGGGCCGGCCCTGTCCGCATCGCACCGCTGGGATTGAGCCTGGCCGAACTGCCGAAGATCGATGTGGTGCTGGTTTCGCACGATCACTACGACCATCTGGACGCGCCCACCGTGCGCCGGCTGGCGCAGCGAGACGCGCCGGCGTTCGTGGTTCCGCTGGGCCTGCAGGCCTGGTTTGAGCGGCGCGGCATCCGATCGGTCACCGAGCTGGACTGGTGGCAACAGACCGAGGTTCGCGGACTGCAGGTCCACGCGGTGCCGGCGCAGCACTTCTCCGGGCGCGGGCTGGGTGATCGCAACCGCAGACTGTGGGGCGGATACGTCTACGAACGCGCCGGCCAGCGACACTACTTTGCCGGCGATACCGGGTACGGACCCGATTTTGCCGAGATCGGCCGCCGCCACGCGCCGATCGACGTCGCCATGATCCCGATCGGCGCCTACGACCCGCGCGATTTCATGCGCCCGGTTCACGTCGATCCGGAAGAGGCGGTGCAGATTCATCGCGACGTCGGCGCACGCTGCTCGCTGGCGATGCACTGGGGCACCTTTCGCCTCACGCTGGAAGCGCTCGACGAACCTCCGCGGCGCCTGACCCTGGCCTTGCGGGCCGCGGCGCTGACGCCAGAGGTGTTCCGCGTCCTGCAGCACGGGCAGACCTGGCGCCCCTGAGATCCAGGCTCCGGGACCCGGGATTCGGGACCCGGGGCGCTCGCGCGGTCTGCCTGCATCTATCCCGGCGCCTTTCTTTCTTCGCACTGCAATCTGCGCGCATCAGACTGTGCGGATGCCAGCCGCAAGCGATCCGCCGGTCGAATCATCCGCAGCATCCTGCCCGGAGGACGCGCGGCGTGCGGCGCGACTGGATGAGCTCCCCGATCACGCCGAAGGCCTGAGCGCTCCGGTGGAGATCCGCTGGAATGCCCACGCGGTGCCCTACATCGTGGCCGAGCACGATGCCGATGCCAGCTACGCCCTGGGTCTGGTCCACGCCCATCTGCGCCTGGCCCAGTTGCACATCATGAAGCGCATCGCCCACGGCCGCGTGGCGGAGATGGTCGGGCCTCCGGGGCTGGGTCTGGATCACGCACTGCGCCTGCTGGACCTGCCGGGCGTGGCGGCGCGATGCCAGGCCGTGCTCGCTCCGAGCACCCGCGACTGGCTGGAACCCTTCGTGCGCGGGCTCAACGACTACCAGCAGCAATTGCGCCGGCGCCCCCCCGAGTTCCGCTGGCTGGGCCTGCGCATGGAACCCTGGTCCGTGCTCGACGTGCTGAGCCTGGGCCGACTGGCCGGGGCCGACGTCAACTGGTCGAGCCAGCTCGGGCTGCTGCGTGCGCGCGGCGCCGGCGGCAGTACCGGACAGGACCTGGGCCAGATCTGGCAGCGGCTGCGCATCGCCGGGGGCACCGCCCTGGCCGGTCGCGTCGGGCAACTGGCCGCCCAACTTACGCGCGGCGGCAGCAACAGCGTGGCCATCGCAGCGTCGCGCTCGGCCAGCGGTGCGCCGCTGATGGCCAACGATCCCCACCTCGGGCAGCAACTGCCCAATTTCTGGGTACTGGCCGGGGTACATTGCCCCGGCTATCGAATGGTCGGCCTGATGCCGGCCGGCCTGCCCTTCGTCGGCGTCGGTGCCGGCCCGAGTTTCGCCTGGGGCGGAACCAACATGCGGGCGGCGTCCAGCGACCTGGTGGACGTCTCCGCGCTGGACCCCGGCCTGATCCATGCGCAGACGGTCTCGATCAAGGTCCGCGGTCTGGGCCGGCGCAGCCGTCGCATCCGGCGCACTCCGTATGGCCCGATCCTCAACGATGCCCGGGTGCTGCGCGTGCGCGGCGGCGCGGTGGCCCTGCGCTGGCAGGGCAGCGAGCCGTCCGACGAGATCGGCGCCTTCCTGGCGGCGGCACGGGCGCAGGACGTGCCGGCCTTCCGCGAGGCCTTCGCCGACTTCGGCGTCTGCGCGCAGAACATCCTGTTTGCCTCGCGTGACGGCCACATCGGCCATGTCTACGCCGCGCACCTGCCCAGGCGCCGCGACTGGCCTCAGGACGGCCCCATCCTGACCCCGCAGCAGGCCGATGCGGCCTGGGGCGAGCGCTGGGACGCTCGTTCGCTGCCGTTGACGCTGGACCCGCCCGAGGGCTATCGCGTCTCCGCCAACGACCGCCCGCAGTTCACCGAAGCGCCGCTGGGCTATTTCTTCAGCGAGGGAGACCGTGCCGCCCGTCTGGCCACGCTGGCGGCCGGCACGAACATGGGCCTGGCCGAGCTGATCTCGCTGCAGAACGACACCCGGGTTCCGGGTGCGGCCCGGTTGGCGCAGGACCTGGCGCATCGTCTGGAAGACGCGCAGGCCCCGGCGGCTCTGGTCGCGGCGCTGCGCGACTGGGACGGCGACTACGCTGCCCAAGCCACCGTGCCGGTCATGTTCGAGGCCCTGCTGCACGGCCTGGCAAAGGCCTTGCCCGGCACGCCGGCGCTGCATCGGCCGCTGGATCTGGACGATGAATGGGGTCGCCACACGCGCCTGCTGCTGGCCGACCTCGACAGCCTGCCGGCAGCGACCCTGTCCCCCCTGTTGCGTCGCGCCGCGCGCCGGGCACTGGCGGCGTCGCGCCGGCATCGGAGCTGGGGCGATATGCACCGCCTGCGTATCGGCCACCTGCTGAGCCTGGTGCCACTGCTCGGCCACGGCCTGGTGGTGGCCGAGTGGGGCGCCGGCGGCAGCCGCGAATCGCCGATGAAGAACGCCCACGGCCTGGTTTCCGGACGTCACAGGGTTCAGTACGGAGCGCAGGCGCGGCACCTGTCGGATCTTTCGGACCCGGACGCCAATCATTTCGTCCTGCTCGGCGGCAATGACGGCTGGATCGGCAGTGCGGCCTACGCCGACCAACTGGCGCTGTGGCGCGATCGGCGCTACCTGCAACTGCCGCTGCGGCGATCAAGCATCGACCGCCTGTTCCCGGCGTGCCGGACCTTGCGTGCGCAGGCATCGGCGGCACCGGTGTCGACGACGCCCGCAACGACTGCACCCGTTGTTCTGGGTCCGCCCCCGTGCAACGACGCCGGTGGCCGCGCGCAGCCGGTCCAGGGTGCGTCGGGTTCGCCGCCGGAAGCGCACCAGGTCTGAGAGCCCGTACAGGTCGGGGAACCTGATCCGTGGCCGCAGCACCACACCGGCAGGAAAGCGCGACCCCCGGTTGTCCTTGGGAGCGACGAAGACCATGGACCGGAGTCGGACGGAGCCGCGGCCGGGCCATCGCCTCAGAACACCACCACCCCGCGAATCGACTCGCCGCGGCTCATCAGGTCGAAGCCGTCGTTGATCTGCTCCAGCGGCATGGTGTGCGTGATGAGGTCGTCGATGTTGATGCGCCCGTCCATGTACCAGTCGACGATCTTCGGCACGTCGGTACGTCCACGCGCGCCGCCGAAGGCCGAGCCGATCCAGCGCCGCCCGGTGACGAGCTGGAAGGGACGCGTGGCGATCTCGGCGCCGGCCGGCGCCACGCCGATGATGGTCGAGACGCCCCAGCCCTTGTGACAGCACTCCAGTGCCTGGCGCATCACCTGCACGTTGCCGATGCACTCGAAGGTGTAATCGGCACCGCCCCTGGTGAGCTCCACCAGGTGGCCGACCAGGTCACCCTGCACGTCCGCAGGATTGACGAAGTGGGTCATGCCGAACCTGCGTCCGATGGCCTCGCGCGCCGGGTTCATGTCCACCCCGACGATCATGTCGGCGCCGACCATGCGCAGGCCCTGGATCACGTTGAGCCCGATGCCGCCCAGCCCGAACACCACACAGTTGCTGCCGGCCTCGACCTTGGCGGTGAACAGCACCGCGCCGATGCCGGTGGTGACCCCGCAGCCGATGTAGCAGATCTTGTCGAACGGCGCGTCCTGGCGCACCTTGGCCAGCGCGATCTCCGGCAGCACGGTGTGGTTGGCAAAGGTGCTGCAGCCCATGTAGTGCAACACCGGCTTGCCCTGGAAACTGAAGCGGCTGGTGCCGTCCGGCATCAGGCCCTGGCCCTGGGTGAGGCGAATCTTCTGGCACAGGTTGGTCTTCCGCGAGGTGCAGTAGTCGCACTCGCGGCACTCGGGGGTGTACAGCGGGATCACGTGGTCACCCTTCTTCAGCGACTTCACGCCCGGCCCCACGTCCACCACCACGCCGGCGCCCTCGTGGCCGAGGATGGCCGGAAACGCGCCTTCCGGATCGGCGCCGGACAAGGTGAACTTGTCGGTGTGGCACAGGCCGGTGGCCTTGATCTCCACCAGCACCTCGCCCTCGCGCGGGCCTTCGAGCTGCACGGTTTCGATGCTCAGGGGCTTGCCGGCTTCAAATGCCACAGCAGCGCGTGTATCCATTCTGGTTCTCCTGCGGGGTCAACAAGGTTGGTGACGGCCTGCTCCCGGGCCGCCTGACGGGTGGTGCCTCCGGTTGCCATCCGCGCTGCGGTCCGCGATGCGGGGCAGCCGGTACCTTCACGGGCGCCTGCAAAGGGCGCCTTCAATGGGCGGTGCCACCGATTCTTTCAGCAGCGTGCAGGTGGCGTCCTGCATGGAGATTCGGGGTCATCGAATGAAGGGATCAGGGCCGGGGCGGGTCCAGCAACAGCACGGCGGCGCGCACGTGGTCCAGCAACCCGGTGCCGCCGCCGTCCACATAGCTGCGGATCTGCCGTCGCATGCGCGGATCCCAGAACCTTTCGAGGTGATGGCGCACACCGGCGATGCGCTCTTCCGGCTGCGGCTCGCCACCGAAGAAGTTGCCGATGTCATTGGCCATCGCCACCAGGCGATCGACGTTCATGCCGCCCCCCGGGTCAGGCGACCGGGACAGGTATAGACCACGTGGCGGTCCGCGCGCGCAAAACCGATCAGCGTGATGCCGGCCTCCTGCGCGACCCGCACCGCCAAGGCGGTGGGCGCGGAGATGGCCACCACCGTCGGCATGCCGACACTGGCCGCCTTGTGCACCATCTCGTAGCTGGCGCGACTGGTGATGAGCAGAAAGCCGCGCGACAGGTCCGATTCTGTGCGCAGCAGATGGCCGATCAGCTTGTCCAGTGCGTTGTGCCGGCCGATATCCTCGCGGGTCGCGACGATCAAGCCTTCGGGCGTGGCCCAGGCCGCTGCATGGGTGGCGCCGGTGGCAGCGTTGAGCGGTTGCTGCTTGTGCAGCATGCCCAGCGCGCGGCGCAGTGCGGCCGGGGTCAGGCCGTCGCCGGCCGGCACGCGGCGCACAGGGCGGATCGCCGCGCCGGTGTCCGCCGACCCGCACAGCCCGCAGCTGGTGCGGCCCTGCAGATTGCGTTGCCGCCCCGCCAGTCGCGCTGCCTGCGCGGCCGGGATGCCGATGTCGATGACGCAGCCCTGATCGTCTGCGGCCTGGCACACCCGGATGGATTGGATGTCACCGATCCCGGTGACGATGTCCTCGGTCACCGAAAAGCCGTGCGCGAAATCCTCCAGATCCTCCGGCGTGCACATCATCACCACGTGCGGCTCGCCGTTGTAGCGCAGCGCCACCGGCACTTCCTCGGCCACCGCGTCCGGCCCGACGCTGCCTTCGCGCCAGACCGGCAGACTGGAATGCGCAGCACGTGTCATCTCGGGTTGCAAGGCTGATCGACGCAGGGGTGCAAAGCCAGAGGCGGAACCCCCAGGCGAGGGAGGTGGCGCGGTCGACGCCGCAGCCGAGCTCCCAGATACCGAGCTCCCGGATACCGAGCTCCCGGATACCGTGCTGCCTGCGTCGCCTGCTTCGTGTTTTCCCTTGCGCATTGGCGTCGAAGACGCTTCCACGTCGTGCTTGCAACGGCAGCCTGGGCCGGCGTCCTCACCGTCCCGAGGCCGCCAGCAGGGCATCCTGCCGCGCGCTGAACTCGCGGTAGCGCTTCTGCCATTCCGAGGGCTGGCTCACGCGCGCCACCTCCACCGCGGTGACCTTGTACTCCGGACAGTTGGTGGCCCAGTCGGAATTCTCGGTGGTGATGACGTTGGCGCCGGAAAACGGGTGGTGGAACGTGGTGTAGACCACGCCGGGCTGGACGCGCGCGGTGATCGTGGCGCGCATCACCGTGTCGCCGGCGCGGCTGGTCACGCCCACCCAGTCTCCTTCGTTGATTCCGCGCACCTCGGCATCGTGCGGGTGGATCTCCATGCGGTCCTCGCTGTGCCAGGTGAGATTCTCCGTGCGCCGGGTCTGGGCGCCGACGTTGTACTGGGACAGGATGCGCCCGGTGGTGAGAATCAGCGGGTATCTTGCGTTGACCTTCTCGGTGGTCGGCACGTATTCGGTGACCAGGAACCTGCCCTTTCCACGCACGAACGTGTCGACGTGCATCAGCGGCGTTCCGTCCGGGTGTTCGTCGTTGCACGGCCACTGGATGCTGCCGAGCTGATCGATCCGCTCGAAGCTGACACCCTTGAAGGTCGGCGTCAGGCGCGCGATCTCCTCCATGATCTCGGACGGATGCGTGTAGTGCATCGGGTAGCCCAGCGCGTTCGACAGCTTTTGCGTGGCCTCCCACTCGCCGACGCCGGACTTGGGCGCCATCACCTTGCGCACGCGCGAGATGCGCCGCTCGGCGTTGGTGAAGGTGCCGTCCTTTTCCAGGAACGACGAACCCGGCAGGAACACGTGCGCGAACTTCGCCGTCTCATTGAGGAACAGGTCCTGCACCACGATGCATTCCATCGCCGACAGCGAGGCGGTGACGTGCTGCGTGTTGGGATCGGATTGCGCGATGTCCTCGCCCTGCACGTAGAGGCCCTTGAACTCGCCGTCGAGCGCCGCCTCGAACATGTTGGGAATGCGCAGGCCCTGCTCGGCAGAAAGCTGCACGCCCCACTCGGCCTCGAACGCGCCGCGCGCGACGTCGTCCGAGACGTGGCGATAGCCCGGCAGTTCATGCGGAAACGAGCCCATGTCGCACGAACCCTGCACATTGTTCTGCCCGCGCAGCGGATTGACGCCGATACCGGCGCGCCCGATGTTGCCGGTGGCCATGGCGAGGTTGGCGATGCCCATCACCATGGTCGAGCCCTGGCTGTGCTCGGTGACACCCAGACCGTAGTAGATCGCCGCATTGCCGGCGGTGGCGTATAGACGCGCAGCGGCACGCAGTCGGCCGGCCGGCACGCCGGTGACGTCTTCCATCGCCTCCGGCGAATTGCGCGCCTGTGCCACGAAGGCGCGCCACTTGTCGAAGGATTCGATCTCGCAGCGGGCGCGGACGAAATCCTCCCGGACCAGCCCTTCGGTGACCACGACGTGGGCCAGTGCATTGATCAGCGCCACGTTGGTCCCCGGCCGCAGCGCGAGGTGATGGCTGGCCTCGATATGCGGCGTGCGAATCAGGTCGATGCGCCGCGGGTCGGCCACGATCAGCTTCGCGCCCTGTCGCAGCCGCCGCTTCATCTGCGAGGCGAACACCGGGTGGCCGTCGGTGGGATTGGCGCCGATCACCATGATGACGTCGGCCTGCATCACCGAGTCGAAGGTCTGTGTGCCGGCCGATTCGCCCAGCGTCTGCTTCAGACCGTAGCCGGTTGGTGAATGACAGACCCGCGCACAGGTATCGACGTTGTTGTTGCCGAAGGCCGCGCGCACCAGCTTCTGCACGACATACACCTCCTCGTTGGTGCAGCGGCTGGAGGTGATGGCGCCCACCGAGTCCCGGCCGTAGTGGCCCTGGATGCGCTTGAACTCACCGGCCGCGTGGGCGATGGCCTCATCCCAGCTCACCTCGCGCCAGGGGTCGGTGATCTTCGCGCGGATCATGGGCCTGGTGATGCGATCACTGTGTGTGGCATAGCCGATCGCGAAGCGGCCCTTGACGCAGGCGTGTCCGTGGTTCGCATGACCGTCGACGTTGGGCACCATGCGGATCACTTCTTCGCCGCGCATCTCGGCGCGGAACGAGCAGCCCACGCCGCAATAGGCGCAGGTGGTGATCTCGCTGTGTTCGGCCTGGCCCTGGGCGATCACCGATTTCTCGGTGAGCGTCGCCGTCGGGCAGGCCTGCACGCAGGCGCCGCAGGACACGCACTCCGAGGACAGGAAGGACTCGTCCACGCTGGCGGCGATCTTCGATTCAAACCCGCGGCCCTGCACCGTCAGCGCCAGCGTGCCCTGCTGTTCGTCGCAGGCGCGCACGCAGCGCGAGCAGACGATGCACTTGGATGGATCGAAGCTGAAGTAGGGGTTGGACTGGTCCTTGTCGACGAAACGCGGGTTCGGCTGAGTGCCCTGCCCCGGCACGTAACTGTGAAGGTGAGGATCCACATGATTGGCCCCTTCGTAGCCGTAGCGCACCTCGCGCAGCCCGACCGCACCGGCCATGTCCTGCAGCTCGCAGTGGCCATTGGCCGGACAGGTCAGGCAGTCCAGCGGATGATCCGAGATGTACAGCTCCATCACCCCGCGCCGTAGCTGCGCCAGCTTGCCGTTCTGCGTGGTGACCTTCATGCCTTGCGCCACCGGCGTCGTGCACGAAGCCGGATAGCCCTTCATGCCCTGGATCTGCACCAGGCACAGCCGGCAGGAGCCGAAGGCTTCGAGCGTGTCGGTTGCGCAGAGCCTGGGGATCTTCAGGTCCGCCAGCGCCGCGGCACGCATGACGCTGGTGCCCTGCGGCACGCTCACCGGGCGACCATCGATGGTGAGCGTGAGCAGCGTCGCGGTGTCGCTCGCGGGCGTGCCGAGGTCGTTTTCAGCGATGGATCTCATGAGCCTGCTCCAGGTGTAGCCACACCGGCGGGCACGGCCCGCCCTGCGAAATCGTCCGGGAAGTGATTCAAGGCCGACAGCACCGGATAAGGCGTCAAGCCACCAAGCGCACAGAGCGAGCCGTGCGTCATGGTTTCGCACAGATCGCGTAGCAACGCTTCCTGTTTTTCAGGGTCCTGTCGCGCGACCAGCCGGTCGATCACTTCCACCCCGCGGGTGGAGCCGATGCGGCATGGCGTGCATTTGCCGCAGGATTCCACCGCGCAGAACTCCATGGCGTAACGCGCTTGCACGGACATGTCGACGGTGTCGTCGAACACCACGATGCCGCCGTGTCCGAGCATCGCACCCACCGCTGCAAACGCCTCGTAGTCGAGCACCGTGTCGAACTGCGAGTCCGGCAGGTACGCGCCCAGCGGCCCGCCGATCTGCACCGCGCGGATCGGCCGGCCGGACAGCGACCCGCCGCCGTAGTCGTACAGCAGTTCCCTCAGGGTGATGCCGAAGGCCAGCTCCACCAGCCCGCCGTGGCGAATGTTGCCGGCAAGCTGGATCGGCAGCGTGCCGCGCGAACGGCCAATGCCGGAATCCCGGTAATGCTGCGCGCCCTTGTCCAGGATCACCGGCACCGAAGCCAGGGTGATGACGTTGTTGATGACGGTGGGCTTGCCCCACAGACCGGCGATGGCCGGCAGCGGCGGCTTGAATCGCACCTGGCCGCGCCTGCCTTCCAGCGATTCGAGCAGGGCGGTTTCCTCGCCGCAAATATAGGCGCCGGCGCCCAGGCGCACCTCGAGCTCGAAGTCGTGGCCGCTGCCGCGGATGTCGCGACCCAGATACCCCCGTTCACGCGCCGCGACGATGGCCGCGTTCAGGGCGCGCAGCGCGTGCGGATACTCGCAGCGCAGGTAGATGTACCCCCGGGTGGCGCCGGTGGCGATGCCGGCAATGGTCATGCCCTCGATCAGTACGAACGGGTCACCTTCCATGATCATGCGATCCGAGAACGTGCCGGAGTCGCCTTCGTCTGCATTGCAGACGATGTACTTCTGTTCCGCCGGGGTATCCAGCACCGTCTTCCACTTGATGCCCGCCGGAAATGCGGCGCCGCCGCGGCCGCGCAGGCCGGAGTCGGTCACCGACGTCACGATCGCCTCCGGTTCCATCAGCAGGGCGCGCTCCAGCCCGCGGAAACCGTCGTGGGCGAGGTAGTCGTCCAGGCTGAGCGGGTCGGTCACACCGCAGCGCACAAAGGTGAGGCGCTGCTGGTTCTTGAAATACGGGATCTGCTCGGTCGGCCCCAGGCGCAGCGGATGATCGCCACCCTGCAGGAAGCCGCAGTCGAACAGCTCGCGCACGTGCGCCAGGGTCACCGGGCCGTAGGCGATGCGCCCTTGGGGCGTCTCCACTTCGACCAGCGGCTCCAGCCACAGCATGCCGCGCGAGCCATTGCGGACGATCCGGATCTGCGCGCCGCGCGGGCCGGCCTCGGCGGCGATGGCGTGTGCGATGTCCTCGGCACCGACGGACAGCGCCGAGGCATCGCGGGGCACGTAGACCCGGATCGGGCTCATGACCGGAGATCCCCGACGATCTGATCGAAGCGCTGCGATGTCACGCGGCCGCAGAGCGTTTGGCCGTCGACCAGCAGGCTCGGGCCGAGTGCGCAGTTGCCCAGGCAGTACACCGGCTCCAGCGTGATGGCGCCGTCGCCGGTGGTGCCGTGAAAATCCACGCCCAGCAACTGGCGGGCATGGGCCTCCAGCGCGTTGGCGCCCACCGCCTGGCAAGCCTCGGCCCGGCACAGGTGCAGCACGTGGCGACCGGGCCTTTGGCGCCGGTACCAGTGGTAGAAGCTGAGCACGCCGTGGACCTCGGCGCGTGACAGGTTGAGCTCGTGGGCGATCAGCTCGATGCTGGCCTCCGGCACGTGACCGAGCACAGCCTGCACGCCGTGCAGCACTTCGAGCAGATTGCCGGGGCGATGACGATGCGCCTCGATTGCCGACCGGACCGCGCTGCGCGCCTCGCCGGACAGCCGGGCACCGGGTTCCGGTCGGATCGGGATGACGCTCCTGGCCTGCTTCATGGCGGGGCTGGCTCTGGCTGGCATGAACGGATGCGGATCAGCCGATTCCCCTCCTCACCGGGAAAAGCACCTCCGCTCGAATCGCAACGTTATTCCTGCCGCGACCATTCGCCAACCATCGGCGCACCTGGCCCGCGAAGAACCGCGACCGCACCACGCTTGAATTCACCCACGCCGAGATGTCGGCCTGCCCCGCCCGCGGCATGGGTGGCCTGGGGCTCGGCATGGAAACGCCGGCGCAGTATTTCGGGCTCGTTTTCGGCTCGCCTGCCTGCCGCCGGTTTCCGGGCGCAATTTCCTTCTATCTTTGAAAGCCGGGCCGATGCACCGGACACCCCGGCCTTGCGCCTGCTCCCGAAGGACCTGCGCGGTCCGGCGTCGCAAGTCGTGATCGATGTCGTTTCCGGCCACGCCACCATGGCCTCTGGCCCGTTGCCGGGCCCGTCACC
>JAJFJX010000205.1 GCA_021773655.1 Panacagrimonas sp. | reverse complement strand
AGTCGGTGGACCCGGTGGACTTGGATTTCTCGCTGCCCGAGCAGCATCTGGCAGTGGCAGAGACCGGACTGAAAGTGGAACTGACCGTGGACGGCTATGCAGACACCACGTTCACCGGCGAAGTGACCGCGGTCGAGCCGCGCGTGGACAAGGCCACCCGCAATTTCGGTCTGCGCGCGCGCCTGCCCAACCCCGATCACAAGCTGCGCGCCGGACAGTTCGGCCGGGTCAAGCTGATCCTGCCCGGTGAGCGTGAGCTGCTGGCAGTGCCACGCACGGCGATCAACTACAGCTCCTACGGCACCTCGGTGTTCGTGGTACGAGAAAAGAAGAACGATCCGGCCGCGGCCGCGGCGGCGCCCTCTGCCGGCGATGCCCAGGCCACGGACGCGGATGGCAAACAGCAGGAGCCGAGCCTGGAAGTGATTCAGCGCTTCGTGCGTACCGGCGAGGCCCGCGGCGATTTCGTGGCCGTACTCGACGGCCTGAAACCGGGCGAGCGTGTTGCAACCTCGGGCCTGCTCAAGCTGCGCAACGAGCAGCCGGTGAAGATCGACAACAGCGTCGTCCCCGACGCCGAGCTGTCCCCGCAGCCCAAGGAATCCTGAAGCCTGCTGCCGTAGCCCGTTTCACCGGAGCACATTCCATGCGTTTCACCGACATCTTCATCCAGCGTCCGGTCCTGGCGACGGTGGTCAGCCTGATCATCCTGTTGCTGGGCATCCGCGCCGCGCTCGACCTCACGGTGCGCCAGTACCCCGAGCTGCAGAACGCGCAGATCACCGTCACGGTGGCCTACCCCGGCGCCGATGCGGACCTCATGACCGGCTTCATCACCACGCCGCTGGAACGCGAGATCGCCACCGCTGACGGCATCGATTTTCTGACCTCCAACACCGCGCTGGGCCTGTCGATGATCACGGCCAACCTGCGCCTGGACAAGGACCCCAACGAGGCGCTGACCGAGATCTCGGCGAAGGTCAACAAGCTGCGCAACCAGCTGCCGCAGGAATCCGAAGACCCGGTGGTGGAAGTGGCCCAGGCCCAGGGCAGAGCGGCGATGTACCTGAGCTTCTCGTCGTCGGTACTGGACAAGGCACAGATCACCGACTACCTGGTGCGCGTGGTCGAGCCACAGCTTGCCGCGATCAACGGCATGGAGAAGGCCGACATCCTCGGTGCCAGCGTCTACGCCATGCGCATCTGGCTCAAGCCCGACCGGCTGGCCGCCTATGACCTCACCGCCAGTGAGGTCTACCAAAGACTGCGCAGCCAGAACGTGCTGTCTGCGGTGGGCGAGACGCGCGGAAACTACGTGAAGATCGGACTCAAGGCCGATACCGATCTGCGCAGCGTCGAGGAGTTTCGCGACGTCATCATCAAGGCCGACGGCGCCACCAACGTGCGTCTGCGCGACATCGCCGAGGTGCAACTGGGTGCTGAGAACTACGATCCCACTGCGCGCTGGGATGGCGACCCCGCCATCTTCATCGGCCTGGAAGTCCGCCCTGACGCCAACGTGCTGGACGTGATTGCCGATGTACACGCGGTGTGGCCGGACCTGACCGCGCGCCTGCCCGAGGGCCTGGAGGCCTCGATCGCCTACGACAGCACGCTCTACATCCGCGACGCCATCGGCGAGGTGCGTGCCACGCTGCTCGAAGCCGTGGCGATCGTGCTGGTGGTGATCTTCCTGTTCCTGGGCTCGGTGCGCAGTTCGCTGATCCCGGCGGTGACGGTGCCGCTGTCGCTGATCGGCGCCATGTTCTTCATGTTCCTGCTGGGCTTTTCCATCAACCTGCTGACCCTGCTGGCGATGGTGCTGGCGATCGGCATGGTGGTGGACGACGCCATCATCGTGCTGGAGAACATCCACCGGCATATCGAAGAAGGGCTGTCGCCGATGGAGGCCTCCATCACCGGGGCGCGCGAGTTGGTGGGCCCGGTGATCGCCATGACCCTGACCCTGGTGTCGGTCTACATGCCGATCGGATTTCTCACCGGCATCACCGGCAAGCTGTTCACCGAGTTCGCGTTCGCGCTGGCCGGCGCGGTGCTGATCTCCGGCGTCGTGGCGCTGACGCTGACGCCGATGATGTGCTCGCGCATCCTCAAGCCCATGCACGGCGAAGGGGCGGAAAGCAACCGGCTCGCGGTGTTCCTGGACGATCAGTTCGAACGTCTGCGCCAGGGCTACAAGCGCCAGCTGCACGGCGCGCTCGACACCGTGCACGTGATCGGCGCGTTCGGCCTGATCGTGCTGGTGTCCTGCTACTTTCTGTTCGCCTCCACCCCCGGAGAACTGGCGCCGCAGGAGGACGCCGGCTTCATCGCGCTGATCAACGAGTCCGACGGCTATGCCTCCAACGAGTACTTCGACCAGTACTCGCGTCACAGCGAGAAACTGCTGGAGGGCACCGAAGGCATCGCGCACCTGTTTGCATTCAACGCCTCGATGCCCGGCGCGGGCTCCAACTCCGGCTTCACCGGCATGGTGCTGCAGCCCTGGAGCGAGCGCGACAAGAGCGCCTCTCAGATCACCCAGGAAATCACTCCGGTACTGACCAACATCGCCGGACTGCGCACCACGGTGTTCGAGCCGCCGCCGCTGCCGACTCCCGGCCAGGGCTTCCCCATCGAGTTCGTGATCAAGTCCACCGCAAGTCCGGTGGACCTGGCCGAGATCGGCAACGAGATCATCGGCCGTGCCATGGCCTCCAGGAAATTCATCTTCATGGCGCCCCAGCTCTATTTCGACCGCCCGGAGGCGCGACTCGAAATCGACCGCGAGAAGGCCGCTGCGCTGGGCATCGACATGCAGCAACTGGGCGCCGACCTTGCCGCGCTGCTGTCCGGTGGCGAAGTCAACCGCTTCTCGTTCGAAAACCGCTCCTACAAGGTGATCCAGCAGGTCACCCGCACCGAGCGGCTCAACCCGACGCAGCTCGAGGGCTATTACACCCGCGCTCGTGACGGCACCCTGGTGCCCATCTCCACCGTGGCAAAGATCGAAATGCGGACCACCGCGCGCTCGATTCCCCACGCCCAGCAGCTCAATTCCAACACCCTGTCCGGCGTACCGCGCCCGGACGTCACCCAGGGCGAGGCACTGGCCACGCTGGAGCAGATCGCCGAAGAAGTGCTGCCGCCCGGCTACCAGATCGACTACGCGGGCTCTTCGCGCCAGTTCAAGCAGGAAGGCCAGGCGATGCTGGGAACATTCGTGTTCGCGCTGGTGATCATCTATCTGGTGCTGTCGGCGCAGTTCGAGTCTTTCCGCGATCCCATCATCATGCTGGTCACGGTGCCGATGTCGATCTGCGGCGCGCTGCTGTTCCTCAATATCTTCGGCATGACCAACGGCCTGGGCCTGAGCAGCTTCCCCGGCATGACGCTCAACATCTACACCCAGGTCGGCCTGGTGACCCTGATCGGCGTGATCGCCAAGCACGGCATTCTCATCGTGGAATTCGCCAACAAGCTGCAGGTGGACAAGGGCCTGCCCAAGCGCGAGGCCATCGAGGAAGCCGCGTCCATCCGGCTGCGACCGGTGCTGATGACCACCGCAGCACTGGTGATGGCGATGGTGCCGCTGCTGATCGCCAGTGGCCCCGGTTCGGCCGCGCGCTTCAGCATGGGCCTGGTGATCGCCTCGGGCATGACCATCGGCACCCTGTTCACGCTCTACGTGCTGCCGGCGATGTACATGTATATCGGGCGCGATGAGCAGGCCAATCGCGCCGCCGCAGCAGCCCGCTCAGGCACGGCCTCGACGCCGGTACCGGGGATTCACTGAGTCGGAAACACAGGCTGCAGCACGCCATTGGAGGGCATGCCCGCCCTGCCCGACCGCCACGCGTCGCGGGCGGGGAGGGTCAGGTGCAAGTCCCGGCCTGGAGGCCGCTTGAATACCTTCAGCGCCCCGCCCGGGGCCGGAGCACGCTGGGCGACAGCGTTCGAATGGACGACGCAGGTTTCGAGCCCCCCAGGCGGTGAGCCAAAGCTCACCGCCTGGGTCCGGCGTCCGGGACTGAAGCCCGATCAGTCGCCCCTGCTGGGGCCGATCACTTAGGGCCTAACCCGTGCGTGTCGCGAAGTGACCCGGCACATCGCCAACGTGCAGATGGGTGCGCCGCACCGAGTTGGACGACTTGTTGGAAACATGACGCATCTGGAGGGTCTGGTACGGGGCCAGGCTGCCTTTCGCGTCGGTCCAGTTGCCGCCATCGATACGGTACTCGCAATGAGGGCCGCATTTGATCGGCACAGGCATGTTGAAGCCGCTCAGCGTGATCACAGACGATTCGATCAGCGTGCTTCCGGGCACGCCTTCGATCATGCCGAAGTCAAAATCATCCGGCCGCGTGTCCTCGGCGGAGGTCGTCGTGCGGAACGTCGTTTTCTGCAGACTTGCGGGGCTCAGGCTGCCGATGATCACGAGGGTTTCGGCGACCTCGCCGACCAGCGCTGCGCTGGTGTGACGAACCCGCAGACTTTGCCCCGCCTTGATGGACGACGGAAGGTTCGTCCAGTTGCTTTCATCGACGCTGAACTGGGCGCCGTTGACCAGACCGATGCTGACGGTCAGCGAGCCCAGAAATCCGCTCACAATGACCGGTTCGGAGGTGATGGTCGTGGCCGGCGCACCTGTATCGCGCTCGATGAAGCTGAATGCATCGGCTTTCTGAATGGAGCGGAATGCCGGCGGGATCGTCATCTCGTAGGTGGTGCCGCGAGTCAGGCTGCCCGGTACATTCGGGCCGTTCTGACGCGAGAAGTACAGGCGAGAACCGTCGGCCGTAAACGCCGGGGCGGTGATTTCAGAGTTGCCTGCCGTAATCTGCATCAGCAGCTTCGAGGGCTGGTTGTTGAGCACAATGGCCAGACGCATGTTGGAGCCATCCTCGGCCACCATCGCATCGCCGGACGGGCTGACCACGAGGTTGTCGACCTGATTCCAGTTGGCAAGAGCAGGTTGACCCGGACGCAGATTTTCGAAGGCCTGACCATTCTGGCCATCCACGATCAGTTCGATCAGATTGTTTTCGATGTCCAGCGCCCAGACACGACCGTCGTTCTTGGTTGCAAAGAAGATCACGCCGCGGGTCGGAACCGTCCCTGCCGAAGGCGTGGTGCGCAGACCTTCGGGAATCTCGTAGTACCAGATGCCCTCACCGCCGTTGAAGGTCGTGTGCGTATCGGTTTCTGCGACCCACTGGACGGGTCGGGCGAGGCGCAGTTGCGCACTGGTTGCCGAATTGTTCGCAATGGATCCGTTGAAAGCTGGCAGCTCGTTGAACGCCGGGATGTACAGGCGCTGCGAGACACCGCTTTCGCAACGCATGCGGACGACACCATCGGGCCGCATCTCGAGGTCGTCCGGGTTGGACACGAAGCGCACGAATGGCTGATTGCCGCTGTCGAGCGTCTGGTAGATCGCATGGTTGATCGGGTCTACAGCAACCGCTTCCCGGCCGGGGCGGGCACCGAGTGCATCCTTGCGCACTGCATCGGCAGCAGTGCCGAAGGGCTGACATTCCCAGACATATCCGCCGCTGGTTTCCTCGCAGGACATCCAGGTGCCCCAGGGGGTTTGGCCGCCGGCGCAGTTGTTTCGTGTGCCGTCGAGAATGCGGTAGTAGTCGATGATATTGCCAGCGGCATCGAATCGCGTCGCACCCACGCCGCCAGGCGTGTTTTCCTCGTTGGAGACATAGACCCATCCACCATCGGAGGGGTGCATGAATACGGCGCCGCCATCAGGGTCCAGATGTCCCACGACACCTTCCGTGGTTCTGGATACCGGATTGATCCCATTGCGCATGATCACGCGCACATCAAAACCGGCCGGCGCGTAGAGCTGATGGTTGACCGTGGTGATGTCGTCGGCAACGGTCTTGAGTTCGAGCGGACCAAAGTCCTGCGCCGCCAGGGGGCCGAGGGGCACATCAATTTCACTGCCACCACTTTCGGCCATTGCCTCCTGCATCATCCACGCGGGCAGGGCGGTTGCGCCAAGGCCCATGAAAACGCCGCGAAGCAAGGTGCGTCGTTTCATGTCGAGCCCAGGGATAGACAGCGAAATCCCGGCTTCGGACAGCTCCCCGGTTTGGATCTGACGATGCGCGTGCTGCGATGTTTTGACGTTCATGGCTGGCTGGCTCTCCTGGGCTTGCAAGATTTGGCGCGCGGATTAGAGCCCTGCCGCATGACAGGCTGACGACAGACTCAGCAAAGCTGCAGCCAGGATGTGTGCTGTTGACGCCGCTTCCCGGGTATCGCTTCGCCGGTTCGTGGCGCCCCGGACAAGGTCGCTCTGTTCCGATCCGGTCGAGTTCCTGCGGCGGCGCCCCGGAACGGAATTCGAGTAGCCTTGCAGGCGCCGACAGCACCAGGGAGAAGGCACATGCTGGGGAGCACGTTGCGGGGTGTGATGGGAGTTCTGGCATTGGCCTGTGCGGCAAGCGCGCTGGCAGGACACCCGCCCATGCCGTTCGAGTCCCCCTGGCAGCATCTGGGCGTGGCCACCTGCGCCGGCAGCAACTGCCACGGTTCGCAGCGGCCTTTCGATGACTCCCCGGTGATGCAGAACGAATACTTCACCTGGGAGCGCAATGACGCCCATTCCAACGCCTTCAAGCTGCTGCAGGGAGCGGACGGCAAGCGCATCGCCGACAACCTCGGCATCAAGGACGCCACCAAAGCCGAGGAATGTCTGGTCTGCCACACCGACTACGTCGCACCGGCGCAGCGCGGCCGCCGCTACGCGATGTCCGAGGGCGTGGCCTGCGAGGCCTGCCATGGCGGCGCCCAGGACTGGCTGGGTCCGCACGTGTCGGGGAACTCGCATCAGCAGAACCTCGATGCCGGTCTGTATCCGCTGGAAGACCCGGTTGCGCGCACCCGGCTATGCCTGCAATGTCATCTGGGCACCGGCGACAAGCCCATCGACCATCGCATCATGGGGGCCGGCCACCCACCGCTGGAATTCGAGGTTGGCGCGTTCACCCTCTACCAGCCGGAACACTTCCGCGTCGATGCGGACTATCTCGAGCGCAAGCCGGCCCACGTCTCCGGCGCAAGACTGTGGGCGATTGGCCAGATCGTGGCGGCGCAGTTGTACCTGGAGGAATTGCGCAGCCCGCGTTTCAAGGACCACGGATTGTTTCCCGAACTGGTGTTCTTCGATTGCAACGCCTGCCACCACCCGATGCGCCCGCCGCGCTGGTCGACCGGCACCGGCGGCGCGCTGGACGCCGGCGAACCGCGCCTGATGGACGCCTACCTGGTGATGAGCGGTGCGGTGTTGACCGTGCTGACCCCTGATGCCAGCGGCCGGTGGCAGGACGGCCTGCGTGGGTTGCAGCAGGCCTCGCGCGAGTCGGTCGGCAAGATCCAGGAGCGGGCGGCGGCGCTCTCCGGCCTCGCCGAACAGAGCTTGCAGCAGGTCGGCTCGCAGATGATCGACAAAGCGCAGACCATCGCGCTGATGCAGCAGGTGGCCAGGCTCGGCGCCGGGCCGCGGGCCGCCGACTACACCAGCGCCAAGCAGATCTACTACGCCATCGACTCACTGCTGGCCGACCTCAAGCGACAGCACGGCGTCGGCAAGGATGCACTGAACGCGGAAATGGACCTGCTGTTCACCGCGTTCGATCCGTCCAGACCCTTTGATCCTGCCGCGCTGCGCAAGACGCTGCAGCAGATCAGCCAGCGCGTGACGACGCTCTGAGCATGTCCCGTCATTCCGGGGCGCCGCAGGCGAACCCGGAATCCAGCGACGACCAGGCCCGGCAAAACTCCGGCGGTGCAAGGACTCGATCAGGCCACGGGCCTGGATTCCGGCTCGGCCTGCGGCCGTCCGGAATGTCGATGAGGTTCTCAGGAGGCCTTCCATAATTTCCGTCATTCCGGGGCGCCGCAGGCGAACCCGGAATCCAGGAAGGCCGGGCCAGGGGCCAACAGTTCGGTGACGCCGCCCGGCCTGTTACTGCCCGGCCGCCTGCGGCTGGTTGGTCACGAACCACGGCTCGCCGTTGACGTCGAGAAACAGCTTCTGCTGCTCGGCGAGCGTGAATGGTCGTGAACCGATGCGCCCGAACACCGCGATCTGGCCGCCGGTTTCGTCAACGGCCCGATCACGATGCAGGCCTTCGGACACGGCCAGCGCCGGGCTCGCCGTCTGGCGCGTGGCCACCAGTTGCGGCTTGGGATCGGGCGAGAAGCCGTAGAAGCCTGGCTGTGTCTCCGGGCTCATGAGCTGGATCACCTTGAGCCCGGCATCGCCGTCGGCGACGTAGGCGAACAGCGAGGCATTGGTGGCGCCGACCTTGACGTCCCAGGCGTCGGTGATCCGGCCGTCGGCGGTGTACTGCTGGTACAGCGCCGGCTGTTCCGGATTGGTGATGTCGACGATCCCCAGCCCTTCGGCGCCCGCCGCGACGTAGGCATAGGTGCGCACCAGATACACCCGGCGCGCATCCTTGAACGGCACCGCGGCACCTTCGACCATCCTTGGCCTGGCCGGATGGGTGACATCCACCACCTGCAAACCTTCGTCGGTGGTGACGAACAGATAGCGGAACTGCAGCGCGCTGCCACGGACATTCTTCAGCGGCAAGGTGGCCGCGACCTTGGGCGTCAGCGGTTGCGACAGATCCAGCACCACCAGGCCGGCATCGGCGGCCACGTACACCCAGCTTCCGGCCACGGTCAGATGACGCGCGCCGTCCAGTATCCCGTTCTCGTTCCAGGTCAGGGCGCGTTCGAGGAAGTTGTTGCGAAACTCGCCATCGGACAGCGTGTTGACGTCGACCAGGATCAAGCCCTCTTCGCTGTCGGTGATCAGCGCGTAGTGGTAGATCGGGTGGAACGGCTGTTCCAGATTGACCAGACGCATCAGGTCGCCCTGGTTTCGGTCGGGATGGATCGGCTGGTTGGTCGGCAGCGCCACGCAGGTGGCATTGCGGGTGGCGACGCGGGTGTTGTGGCCCAACGGGGACACCGGCGCGCTAATGATGCGCTGGCTGAAGCCCTTGTTGGCCACCGATGCGACATCGTAGGCCTCGAAGCCGCGACTGCCCTGCGCCACGTACAGGTATTCGCCGCGCAGTTGCAGGCAGCCGACACGATCACCGGTGCCGTGGCTGTACTCCTGCTCCAGCGTGCCCCCGCGCATCTGGTGCGCCGCGTAGCGCTCGGGGTAGGCATAGCGATGCAGATAGCTGCCGATCACCGCCTGCGGTTCGTCCCACTCGGTGACGGTGACGGCAAAGACCGCATCGTCACCGCCGACCCAGGCGTTGTAGCCGATGAAATTCATGAAGTTGGTTCCGTGCAACAACAGCTGCGCCATGATCGCGTTGTTGTCGTTGGCCTCGGACAAATGACAGTCCTCGCAGGTCTTGGTCTCGGTCTTGCGCTCGGTGTGCGCGTAGTGGGGCGCGAACGCCTGCGAGGAATAACCACTGGCCGATACCGGCGGCTGCTGGATGTAGATCTTCTCGCGGTTGGCATTGGTGGATGACAGCACCAGCGCGCTGGACGAGCGCACCGGCGCGACGCGGTTGCCCTTGGCCGGCCCGTGCTTGCCGAGCTGGAACACGTCGTCGCGCACCACCTGCGGGTTGTAGGTGGCGTAGTTGCGCGCTTCGCCGCCTTCGTAGTGCAGCTTGTCGGTTTTCCAGTTGGCCTGGATCGGCAGGTGGCAGCCGCCGCAGCTGGTGGTCCACGAGGTATGGCAGGTGGCGCACATCATTTCTTCGTCCTGATGCGCGCGGTCCTGCGGCGCCACGCCCTTGCCCCAGTCCTGCTTGGCGACATCGGCCGACACCAGCTTGGCGCGCGCGGCCTTCTCGTTGTAGTGCGCGTTGCCCCGGGTGACGCTGTCCTTGACCAGGCTCATCTCCCATTGCAGGCCCTGGTTGACGCTGGAACGCTGGATCAGCTTGCCGGCCACCCACTCGAAACGGCGCTCGCCGAACGGCGTGCGCATGGTGGACAGATCGGTGCCCGCCGCCGGCGCGGCCGGGCCGCTGGTCAGCAGGGGGGGGTAGGCCTCGGCGGTGCCGTGGCAGTCCACGCATTCGATCTCGATGGCCTGCGCCACCTCGCCATACAGGTGCCCGTCGCCATGCACGTCCTGCGAAAAATGGCAGTCCACGCAGTGCATGCCGACATCGACATGCACCGAGGACATGTGCACGGCTTTTTCGAACTTGTCCGGATCGTCGTCGGCGACGATGTTGCCGTCGGCATCCAGCAGGCGGCCCTTGCGGTCGCGCTTGAGCACCGCGCGGAAGTTCCAGCCGTGACCGTGGTAGTCGGCGAACTGGGTGTCATTGAGCTTGGGATTGAGCTCACTGACCTTTTCCAGGAATTCCGGATCGCCCCAGTTGCCGCGAATCGCGGCCTCTTCGGGATTGCGCTGATTGATCTCATGGATCTCGGCGTCGGTGGGCTTCTTTTCTTCCTTGGGCCACATGTGCGGCGCGTCGGACTCGTAGTCCCACATGGTGTAGCCGAGGAAGCTGTTCACGAACACGTTGGGCTGGTGCATGTGACAGACCATGCACTGGCTGCTGGGAATGGCCGAGGTGAACGCATGCTCGATCGGATGGCCCGCATCGTCCTTGGCGATGGTGGGGTCCGTCGTTCGCGAACGGCCGCGGTGACCGTGCGCGGCATACGGGCCGCTGTGGCGCGGGTCGCGGTCATTGGCGTAGATGACGTGGCACGAGGTGCAGCCGGAACTGCGGAAATCCCCCGGCTGCTCGTTGGTGCCCATGAACCAGGTGTGCGGATCGTTCAGGCGCGTCTTGTGGATGTTGAGCACCGGCACCGAGATGCGATTGCCGGTGCCAGGTCCGCGATTGGACTGCTTGAGGTCGGGCCGACCCGGTTCCTCCAGGCGCTGGATGTTGCCCGCCACGTTGGGCAGGCCGGTTTCAGGGAACAGCGACAGCACGTTGCGGCCGCCACGCTCGAACACGCGGAAAACGTCACCGGGTTGTGTGGTTTCCCAGGCCGGCATCGGGTACAGGGTCTCCAGCACACCCTTGGCCGCCATGTTGTCGTCGGGCTTGATCGGGCCATGCAGGGTCGCCGCCTCGCCCTCGCGGGTGTAGGACTCGCCGAGCAGATAACGCTTGAACGGCAGGATGCCGTTGTTGTAGCTGGCGCCGCCCCAGAGCATGGCGCTGGTGGCCATCAAACTGCGCTCTGCAGCTTCGATGATCGGCAGATGGCAGGCGCCGCAGGCCTCGCGCGCAATGCGGTAGTCGCCGGGATTGACGAAGCGCACGTACTCCGGGCTCTCGCGATTCAACAGCGCGTAGGTGTGGCCGGGGTTGGCCGAGTCCGGCCAGTGCCAGGTCTCCGGGTACAGCGGCAGCACGTGCGCACGCGACATCGCGCCCTCGTACTCGGCGGCGCCTTTGTCGAAGCCGTTCGGCTTGGTGACCGATGCGTTCCCGCCGTGGCAGTCGATGCAGCCAAGGATCACCCCCGGCTGGCGATGCATGGTCTTCTGATCGGTGCTGGTGTGGCAGCTCACGCAGCCAAGGCTCTTGTCGTCGGCCTGCGCCTGGGTCTGCGCGCGCGGCGCTGGCGCTGCGGTTTCGTAGCTGAGCTTGCGTGGCTTCTCGCCGCCGGCCGCGTGACTCGCCCCACACAGCAATGCCAGGAACATCAGGGCCAGTACGCGTGCCAGCGGGGAGAGTCGGTCCATGATCAGTAGGTGAGGATCAGGTTGAGCAGAACCGAGTAGCCGGTCTGGTCGCCATACAACTGCTCGTAGGCCTTGCCGGGAATCAGCGCCGCGGCGGAGGCGCGGAACACCACGTTCTGGGTGGCGAAGGGTCGCCAGATCGCCGCCACCGACAAGTCGGTGCCGATCTCCTGATCGATGCCCCCCTGGTTGCGGTAAACCTCCACGATCTCAGAATCGGCAAACCACAGCTGGTTGGCGTTGAGCGAAACGCGTAGCTGCGCCATGAGGTCCAGGTCCAGGCCCAAGCCTGCCAGCACGGTTCCGGGATTGGCGAAATTGGACTGGCCTTCGAGCAGCGTGGAACGCAGCGAATTGAGCTGGCCGTTGCGGCCGGAGATGCCCACGATGCCGCCGCCGATCAGCGGCACGCTCTGGCGCGTCCAGAACGTGGTGTCGGCACCGCCGGCGAATAGTGGATTCTCGAGAATCGCATCGAAGCCGGTCTCGACATCGTCGAACGGGTCATCGTCGCCGCTGGCGTAGAGCAGCGACACCCGCACGCGGCGCCAGTCGAAATCGATGCCCCCTTCGGCCGCAAGGAAGAAAGCGCGAATGTCGACCTCGCCGGGGAACAGCACGCCCTGGTCCTGGTCGCCGAACGCGAAGTAGGCCGAGCTGCTGAGATTGAAGCGCCCGAAATGACCGTCGCCGTTGAAGCCGACATAGGTCACGTCGTAGTTGCGCAGGGTTTCGCGTCCCAGCGAGGCCGGTCGTTCGATGAAGCCGTTGGTGTTGAAGTGGGTGCCCTCGTCCCCCTCGCGATTGCGGTTGTGCACCAGCACCAGCTGCGAGGTATGGCCCAGCACCGGGAAGTCCTGCCGGTAGAGGTTGGCGATGAACACGTCGTCCTCGCGCAGCGGCTGGCCGAGGTCGTTGAGCAGCGAGTTGGTGTCCTTCTCCAGGCGGCGGAACCAGGCCAGGTTGTACTGCCAGAGATTGTTGTCGCGGGTACCGAACAGGCGTATTCCGAGCTGCAGGTCCTGGAACAGGAACCCGCGGAAATCCACCGTGATCGGCTGGATGCCGACGCGGATGCTGTCGAAGTCGTAACGCTCGGAGACATTGCGGATGTGGTAATCGGCAAACAGCTCCTGCACCGCGAAGTGATCGTCTTCCCGATCCGTACCCTTGCGCGGATCGATGCGCAATGCGCGGATCTGCTCGACCTCCACGCGGTTGAACTGGAACGCCGGCGTGAAGTGGAACTCCCAGTCCGGCGGGCGAAAGGTGGTGTCGCCCTTGAGGTAGATCAGCGGCACGATCAGCGACTGCGCGAACACGATCTGCTCGCCCTCGCCGATCACGTTGAGCTGACCGCTGCGGTCCTCGGCCTGCGCCCCGACCGGCGTCGGCACCCGGCGCGGTTCGAGCACGGTGTCCGAGATCACACCCAGACTGAAGAACCAGTCGCCGTACAGCGGGCGGTCGGCCTTGATCGTGTTCTGGTTGTAGGGGTCGTAAAGCGGAAAATCGGTCAGGCCGAGCTTGCGCGTGAGCTGCCAGCGATCCGCAACGACGGATTTGCGGAACTCGGCGTCGGCGTCGGGCTTGAGCACCGCCTGCAGCCCGGATCTGGCGTTGGGTCTGAACGGCTTGCGCGGCCCCGCCAGTGGTGAACCGGGATCGGGTCGCTCGCCGTCGGCGGTGACGGCACCGGCTTCGGGCTGGCCAGGGCGGCGCCGCAGCGACGGATCGGTGGGCACGGCCTCGGGGGTCGGAACCGCAGGCTTGATGGCCTGGCCCTCGCTGGCCTCGCCCGGGCGGCGACGTACCGGCACCGCCGCTGAGGGCGTTTCAGCATTCCGGGACGAAGAACTTGCGTCGGGCTCGGCGGCGGGCCTGCGGGTTGCCGATGGCGGGCGCTCGGCGTCGGCGGGCACCTCGGTATCGCGCTCGGCCTGCGACCCGGGACGGCGGCGTTCCTGCGCGTCGGCCGGCAACGCCGCCAGCGCAGCGATCAGCACCATCAGCAGGGGCAGGCTATTTGTTCGCACAGACGTCCTGCTCGTCGGACTCCAGGAACGGCGCCTGAGGACACTGGATATAGCGCGGCCGCACGCCATCGATCACCAGTTGGTCGGCGCGCATCGCCGGCGGCGCATGGCCGATCGCGCCACTGAGTGCCAGGCCAGCGTTGTGCAATCCGAGGAACGACACCATGTCGTCCTGCTCGATGCCGTCGCCAGAGACGCCGATGGCGCCGACCAGCGTATTGCCGCGGTAGATCGGCACGCTGCCCGGAAAGATCTGGATGCCGTTGTTGACCGCCGGCGGCAGGCCCGGCGTTGGCGCCAGGCCGTCTGCCAGTGGCGTGACGCCCGCGCAGACCTGATCGACATCCGTGGGCACCAGGCCGGCGACGAAGGCGACATGGCGCACCACCGCGTTGTAGCCCAGATCGAGCTGCAGACCGGTGGAGAACGGGCTCCATTGCCCCGCCGGTTTCGACAGCGGCCCGTGCCGGCTGCCGGCAATGCCGTCCGGAAAGGAAGGACGCGCCAGATTGCCCACCGTGCGATTGGCGAACGCGATGGCGCCATCGCCCAGCGCGGTGGGCTGGCCGAGGAACTGGCGCAGGTCGGTGACGTAGTCAGCGAACGCGACACGCCGCAGCTCTGCCGGCGCCGCGCTGTCCGGCACCAGGTAGCCCGCGGGCGGCAGCGCCGCCAGAGCCGCGGCCGTCCCGGGCGCGGAAAAGAGCAAGGCCGTGCGCGCCTTCTGCAGGGACACGTCGGTGCCGAAGATGGGCGCATCACGCGAGCGGGCGATGCCAAGGATCGTGCCGTCCAGACCGACCACCGACACCGTGGCACGCATGGAACTGCCGGTCGGCCGCCGGATCTGCGCGCGCGCGCGGCCGGCCACGTCCAGTCCGGACAGGAGCAATTGGCGGACTTCGGCGGCCGAGAGGTTTCCGTCTCCGATCGGTGGGTGGCGATTGGCGCCGGCGGCGTCGACCAGCACGACGGCATCGCGCGAGGCGAAATCGGGATCGGTCGCCGGCGCGTAGCCGGATTCGTCCTGGCCGAACGCGGTGCCCGCCGTCAGCGCCGGCACTGCCTCGGTGTAGCCGCGTACGGCGAGCAGCGCGCCGTTGGTGAGGCTTGCAAACGGCGGCGCATCGGACGGCGTCGAGGCCAGGTCGCCGAAGTCGACGTCGCTGAAGCGCAGCGTCTTGCCGTCGACGGTGATGCGATCGGCGCGGCGGTCCAGCGGCGCGGCGAATTCGAAGCTGGCGGCCACCGCGATCAACTCGTCGGGAAGCGTATCGAAGTCCAGCAACGTGGGGTCCAGCGTGTAGACGCCGTCGGATTCCACACCGACGCCGCCGACCACGGTGCCGTTCTTGTACAGCGGCAGTCCGCCGGGGTCTGCCGACAGGCCCAGCGGCGAGCGGTGCGGACCCGGGCCCGGGCCGGCACCGGCGACGAAGCGCGTCGACAGGTCCGAACACGGCAACTGCGAAAACTGCACACCGAACAGCGGACCGCCGGGCTGGTTCTGCTCACCGGGATTGAAGTTCGCCTGCACGATCTGGCTGGCAGAACGGGTGGTGAACGCATTGCCCTCGGACGACAGGTAGGCGCCGGTCAATGCCTTGGCGATGGCCGACAACTCGCCGGGAACCAGGCTGATGCCTTCGAGGCCGCCGTCGACCGCACCCGATGCGGCCGGTGAACCGATGCGCACCGACGCGGGTGCGCCCTGCATGCGGTAGACCGCCAGCACGTTGCCGACGCGGTCGGTGATCGCGATGGTGGCGGCCACGCCCTGGGCCTGCGCCTCGCCCACGGCCTGGGAAATGACCTGCCCGACATCGGCGATGGTCAGACGGGTGGGAGTATCGGCACAGAAGCCGTCACATGGGATGGCACCGACGCCGGTGCCCTGCGCACTGCGCTGGTCACCGGAGCAGCCGGCAACCGCCAGCGCACAGACCAGGGCCACCTTCGCGGACCGTCTGCATCCATGCCTAACCCTGATCCCCCGGTTCATCGGCAAGCGCCCCTGTGAACTTGCCGTGGTGCGGGACGCTGCCCTGATGATACTGGTGGCAGTCCGCGCACCGCGTCTCGAATCTGTCGAACGAATCTACTGTGCCATGGCAGGTGCGGCAAGTTTGGATCTGCGGCAGCAGCAGGGCATCGGAGTCCTCTGCCTGTGCGGCGGCATGACAGGTGTCGCAAGCCACCGCGTCGTGTGGCGCGTGCGTGAACCGGGCGTGCACCATCCAGGTCTGGCGCAATCGCGGCGCGACGATACGCAGGGGTTCGCCGGGCGGGCGATCCACTGCATGACACTTGCCGCACACGCGCCGCTCGAAGACGTCGTCGATCTGATTGATCGGCTCCGGCTCGGGGCCTCGATCTGCGGCCTCGCCCGGACGGCCCCGCTGGCGGGCCTCGAACTGCATCGGTTCGGGATCGAGTTTCAGCCTGGCCCGCTCGACCGCCACGCCCAGTGCGGCACGCACCCACGCGCTGTCGCCGTGCGGCAGGCGCAGGATGTCGCCGCCGAAATCCACATCCAGCTGGTGACAGCTCTGGCAACGGACCTCGAAGTTCATCGGCTGGAAACCGAAACCGCCGCGCGCCGGTTGGTGGCAACTGTCGCAGTCGAGCACGGCCGTACCGTCGGGACCGCGAATGCCGTCGGCGTCCAGATGCAGGGCGTGCGGAAAGATCAGACCCGTCAGGTCCCGGGTTTGGGCATCGAGCAGGGTGCGGGCCAGACCGGGCCGGCCGTCCTCGGTGATCGTTCCGACCTCGACGCGGAACGCCGGATGGGCATGATCGAAGCCATCGATCGCCACCGATCCGGCGAGGCTGGAGAAGTCCTCCGGCCGCTGGTGGCAATCGGCACACAGGCCGTCATGGTCATTGCGAATGCCGTGCGGTCCGGAGTGTTCGAAGTGGCAGCTCGCGCAGCGCCGCGTATCGAGCGCCGTCTCCATCAGCACCGCCGGGTCGTCGGCATGAGCGCGGATTCCGGCATGACACTCCAGGCAGGCCGTGTCCGGGACCCGCTCGAAGACCGACACGTGGCAACTGCTGCAGTCACTGCCAAAGGCCAGATGCGCGTTGCTGATCGGCCCCGACGACCAAAGGTGATCCGACGGCAGCCAGCGCTCGGCATCCGCTGCGGCCGGAATCAGGCGCAGGATCAGCGGCAGCAGCAGTGTCATGAACAGCACTGCGCCTCCGGCGCCATACGCCCAGCGCCGCTGTCGCCAGCCGGCCTGGGCCAGCGACGTCGGTGCATTGGCGTCGCCTGCGGCGTCCGTCGCGACAGCCTGGGGAATCACCTCCAGCACCACCGGCCCTTCGGCCGACATCACGCCGACACGGATCCGGTGGGGGCCCAGGCCGATCTCGTCGCCGGCGTGCAGCTCGGCCACGCGCTGGCCGGGCCTGCCGTTGACCGTGATATCGGCCCCGCGAAGGCACTCGGCACGCACCGCCACAGCGGACACCGGCAACACGCGAAGGTGGTGCAGTGCCACCAGCAGCCCGGGCAGCTCGATGGTGTTGTCGGTGGCGCGGCCGACCGACACCGCACCTTCGACCCTGCTGTCGTACGTGGAGCCCTGCTCGGAGGCGCGCCGGAGGATGATCGACATGCGCTACCAGTACAGGAAGACCGACAGGACGTGGGCCAGCAAGGCCATCAGCAGCGCAACGGTCAGCGGCACATGCAGGTACAGCCAGACAGACATGCGGGCTCTCAGGGTGATGTCGTGATTGATGCGCCGGCGCAACGCATTGCGCATGGCCAGGGCCTGAATCAGCTTCTGGACCTCATCACCGTGCGGATTGGCCCGGCTCTCGAAGATTCTCTTTCCCAGCGCCATCACGGTGGCGTCGGAATGGGTGATGTCGGCCCCGGTCCGGGTTCCGGTCCGGGTCGTGGTGTTCTGGCGCCAGGTGGTTTGCTGTTCACTGTCCCGGGCCTGGGCCTGGGCCGGGGCCTGGAGTGAGGCAAACATCTTCTCGATCGCACTCTGCTCGCCCGGCTTGGGATAGCGGCCGCTGAGCTGTTGCCAGGCGCCGCCGCCGACGCGGGTGCGCGACACCGAGCGTGCCACCACCGCGTGGATCTCGGGATCGACGCGGTCGGCCAGCGCCAGCAGGCTGTCGTTGAGATCATTGAACTGCTCGACCATGGCACGGAACTCGAACTGCTCGCGGCCGGCCGTGATCCGCGCCGGCAGCATCGCGTAGGCGATCACGCCGTAGATGCCGGTCAGGATGACCGCCACCATCAGCACATAGGCCAGCGAGTGCACGTTCCAGCCCAGTTCGAATCCCGCGTGCAGCGTGCCCACCACCAGCAGCGACAGCCCCAGGTAAACATGGGCGGACACCCAGCCCACCAGGCTGCCACGACCGGAATTGAACTGGCGCTTGCGAATGCCCAGCCAGGCCAGCCAGGCGATCAACAGCGCACCGAGCGTCCCCAAGGTGTAGCCCAGCCAGGTGCTGCCGGTTCGGCCTTCGACCGGATCATGAATGAGGTAGAGCAACACGCTGAGCAGGCTCAGGCCCAACCCGATCCACAGGAAGCGCCTGCCGCCATGGGTCAGGAACGAGACGTGCGCGACGGCCGCCGGCGTACGCGGCGCACCGCCTCGCCTAACGGCCGCCACGGGCGAGCACCTCGAAGAAAGCCTCCGGCCCGACCCGGATCGCAGCGCCGGTCGGACAGGCCTGCACGCAGGCCGGTCCATCCGCGCGGTCCTTGCACATGTCGCACTTGACTGCCTTCTTCGAAGCCCCCTGGGGATAGTCGTGCACCTCGTCGCCGGGCGCCGGACCCTGGCCCAGCAGCAGCCAACGCCACAGGCTCGGCTTGTCGTCGGTCTTGACGCCCATCTGGATCACGCCGTACGGGCAGTTGCGCTCGCAATTGCCGCAGCCGATGCAGGTCGATTCGATGTACACCTCGCCGTTGATGGCGCGGTGGATGGCGTCGGGCGGGCAGTCCTTCATGCAATGTGGATGCTCGCAGTGGCGGCACGAGGTCGGCACGTGCAGGTTGTCGAAGGTGGCACCGGCCTCGCGGTCCAGACGCGAGACATTGCCGTGCGTCGCGGCACAGGCTTTCTCGCACTGATCGCAGCGCACGCACAGGCTCTCGTCGATCAGCAGTGCGTCGGTGGCCTCGCCGAAGCCCTGCTGTAGCAGGAACTCGATGCGCTCGCCGCGCTCCGGCTCCAGTGCGATCCGCATCTGCTGCGCCAGCTTCTCGCGGAAACGCGCCTTGACCGAAGCCGCAGTCCGGGGGTTCCGGTCCAGCAGGTCCAGAAAGCTGGCCGCCGGAACCCGGATCGTCTGCGTCTTGATCGCGGCCCGTGCCGTCTGGCTGCGCTGGGTGCCCACGATGATGTCGACTTCGCCGAAGTGCTGGCCCGCCGCCAGGTACTGCATCACCACCTCGCGGCCGCTGGCGGACCCGGACAAGGCCACCGAACCGGAACGGATCAGGTGCACCGCGTCGGCGGGATCCTCGGTGGTGTAGATCGGCTGCCCGGCCTTGAACTCGCACAGCGTGGCCGATTCGATCAGCGGGCTGAACTGCTCGACGTCGGCGCCACTGAGCAGATGCAGGTCCAGCGCGCGGGTCGCAAACACGCGATCGACATAGGTCCGCACGCCTTCATTGGCGGCCAACAACTTCAGCATCGTGCGACGCGGCACCTCCAGCAACACGCAGCGCTCACCTGCCACCACTGCCGCCGCCCGAGGTCGCCCCGAGATCACCGCCATTTCGCCGAAGATATCGCCGCCCTTGAGCTCGGGTGCCTTCTCGGGCGCCTTGGGGTCGGTCTGCACCCGTACCGTGCCGCTCATCACCAGGTACATGGCGGTACCGAAGTCGCCGGCCTGGTAAATACGGCTGCCTTCGCGCGGCTCCAGGAAACGGCTCTCCAGCAACAGTTCGCGCAACTGCAGGCGGTTCATCGAGCCGAGCATCTCGGAGCGGTCGGCAAGAATATCGAGAAACAGGTCCACGTCCGGGAATGCCGAGAACACCTTGAGCTTGCGCCGCAGCAGGGGTTCGTCGGCCGGCTCCACCGGGCGCCGCTGGATGAACTCGACCACCTCGTAGCCCTGGTTCATCGCCTGCTTGATCAGCGGGTAGCCGGCCAGCGCGCCGATCAGGTACAGACCCGGCACATTGGATTCGTAACGCGCCGACACCTGAGGCACGGCGGCCGGATCGTCATTGGGAAACCGGATGCCGCAGGCTTCGATGAAGGTGCGCTGCGGAATGGCGCCGAGGCGGGCGATGATGCGGTCGCAGCCGATGTCGACACTGCCCTGGCGCGAATCCAGCCGCAGAGTCATGCGCCTGCCACCGGCTTCGGCGGCGGTCACCGATTCCGGCGCGCTGAGATAGTGGCAGCTCACCCTGCCGCGCTCGATCGCCTGCAGGATCAACTGATTGTTGCCGTCCTTGGCGCGCGAGAACTCCCCCTTGCGGTTGACGATGTGCACCTTGTTGTGCCGCGCCAGCGCCACCGCATTCTCGATCGCGGCATCGCCGGCGCCCACCACCACGATCACCTCGTCGCGGTATTCGTCCGGATCGTCGAGCTGGTACTGAACGCACGGCAGCTCCTCGCCCGGCACGCCCATGCGGCGCGGGTTGCCCTGCACGCCGATGGCCAGCACCACGTTTCGTGCCTGACAGGTCTGGCCGTCGGACAGCTCCAGTCCGAAGCCCTCGTCGTTGCGGATGATGCGAACCACTTCGGCACGCAGGCGCACGTTGACCTTGTGCCGGGCCACGTCACGGCCCCACTGCGCCAGCAGTTGCTCGCGCGCGCCGGCCTCGAACGCCGCCGAAGCCCGCAGGGGCAGCACGCCGGGCTCGGCCATCACGTGCTTGCCTTTCTGATACCGAAAGATGGTGTTCGACAGGTGCGGCTGAGCTTCGAACAGCACGTGCGAATCGCCCTGCTCGGCCGCGCGGCAGGCGGCCGACAGGCCGGCAGGCCCGGAGCCGATGATCGCGATATCGACGATGTCAGAATTCATGGTGAGCCCGAAATGTCCCCGAGTCCCTGGCCCTTTGCGCCCTGGCCACGCCCCCCGGCGCGCCTGGGTTCATCCTACCCCCGTTTGCTTCGGCAGATGACCAGGCCCGCACTGAAACCTCGGTGGAACCCGGGCGGCGATCCGGTTGCCGGCGGCACTGATCGCATCCAGGCAGGATCAGCCTGATCGGCTGTCCTGATCGCGACGGGTGGCGGCAAGCCCCGGGCTCACGCCGCGACAGGTGGGCGTGGCGCTGGCACGCCGGCCCGGCAGAGGCAGTGGCAGTGGCAGTGGCAGTGGCATGGAATACCCGGTGGCGGTGCTGCGCGAAGCGGATCGCGGCGTTTTGCAGACAGATTCACAGTCGGTGCTGCTGTCCACCGGAAGCCTGACCGAGCACCTGGCTGCGCATCCGGAAATCGGTCTGTCGGACTACCAGAAACTGCAGGCGCTGATCGACCGCAGCGAGATCTACGTCGGCGCCGACGACACCCGCGTGATCCTGCTGGCCGAAGATGGAGTGCACTACCGCGGTGCGGTGAAGGTGGACCAAGCCCGGCGCCGGGTGGACCTGCTGACCTGGTTCCGGACCAATGAAACATCCGCAAACCGCGACGTGCGGCAGGCCATGCGGAGGCTGAGATGAGAAGGTCCGGCACGGGGGTCGCACCCCCGCCAGCCCTCATCCTCGCTGCTGCAAGGGGGTCGGAAGCATTCCGACGCCGGACGCCTGGAGTCTGACAGGTGTTCAAGATCGATCTGCAATCAGGTTCCGCGCTCGACGCCCTGAGCGATCTGCTCGCACGCGGGCGGGATCTGAAGCCGGCGATGCGGCCGATTTCCGAGGCGCTGCTCGATTCGATCCAGCAGGCGTTTGCTGACGACGCCGATCCAGCGACCGGCTCGCCCTGGGCGCCGTTGTCAGCGGTGAGTGTCCGCCAACGTGGTGGCGATGCTCATCCGATCCTGCAGAGATCGGGGCGCCTGGCTGCCAGCTTCAGCCCCTCGTTCGGGGCCGATTTCGCCCAGGCCGGCACCAACGTGGTCTACGCCCTGGTGCAGCAGCTCGGAGCGAACAAGGGCGAATTCGGCACCACGCCATCAGGCCGCCCGATTCCCTGGGGAGATATTCCGGCGCGGCCGATGGCCGGATTCTCCGACGAGCTGGAGGGGGAGATACTCGACATCATGTCGCGATACCTGACCGAGGCCGGCTGATCACTGGAAAAATCCGCGCCGGTTTTTTCCAGCATTCCAGGCGTCTTTCAATGGCGATCTCGATTGGAAATGATTCTCTGCCAGCGTCGTTCCCGCGAATGCGGGAATGACGCTGTTTTCTGCGTATTCCGAGCCAAGGCGGCCACTGATTCCGACGGTGTCCGGCCACCTTGGGAGGGCGTGACGCGGGATAACCAACCGTGCAGCCTCCGCGCCTCATCTTCGAGGCGACGGGACGATGCCCCGGAAGCGGCTGCCCATGCGAAAGATTCGAGAGTCCCACGTAGCCCGGAGGCTATCCCCGCGTGTGCGGGGCAACCCTGACGCTGGCGACAGTCACAGAACTGATCACCTCAGGCGAGGGATTGATCAGTCACAGCCAGTGAGATTGGGCACCTCCGCAACGAGACTGCGCGGATTTGACACGGTGTTGGTCACTTTTCACCGCAGGTCGAGTCGTGATCTGGCGGAATGGCCAGCAGGCGGATGAAGTCGCCGTCTCGGTAAGCCACGGCTGGGCGCGCCTGGGAGATGCGAATGCTGTAGAGCGCGGGGACGCCGGTAGGTGGCGCGATGCTGACGATCTTTTCCCAGCGCAGCCCCTTGTCTCGGTAGACCTGCGGCCAGTTGAGTTGCCGCAGCTTGTTCAGCAT
>JAJFJX010000204.1 GCA_021773655.1 Panacagrimonas sp. | reverse complement strand
GCAGGTGGTCCCAGCGCACCGGGAACGCCCACAGCGGCAGCTGCAGCAGTCCGCCGCCGGGCTGGCGCCAGGCGCCGACCAGGGCCGGCAGGCAGGCCAGTGCGCGCACCAGTTGTCCGCCGCCGGCCGAGCGCTCGATTGCCACGCCGATGCGGATCGCCGCGGGCTGGGTGCCGGCGTAGTCGCGCGCCAGTTGCCGGATCACCGCGGCGTCGACGCCGGTTTCGGCGGCGGCGAATTCGGGCGTGTACTGCGCCACGTGCGCCGCCAGCGCATCGAAGCCGACGGTGTACTGCTCGACATAATCGCGGTCGATCAGGTTCTCGGACACGATCACCTGGATCATCGCCAGGGCCAGCGCGCCGTCGGTGCCGGGTCGCACGCGGATGTGCTGGTCGGCCATCGCCGAGGTGCCGGTGCGCGCCGGGTCGATCACCACCACCCTGGCGCCGTTCTTCCGGGCCTTGTCGATGAACGGCCACAGGTGCGCGTTGGTGCTGAGCACGTTGCAGGCCCACAGGATGATCAGGCGCGAATGCTGCAGGCTTTCCGGATCCATGCCTGGTGTCGGACCCAGGGTCATCATGTAGGCGGTGGAGGCGCCGGCGTCGCAGAACGTGCGCTCGGAGACGGTGGCGCCCAGGCGGTTGAAGAACGGATCGCCCACGGTCAGGCCGTTGATCAGACCCTGCGTGCCCAGATAGCTGTAGGGCAGGATGGCGGTGGGCCCGTGGCGCGCAATGATGTCCTTCCAGCGCTCGCCGATGGCGGCCAGCGCCGTCTCCCAGGAGATGCGCTCGAACTGACCGGAACCCTTGGGCCCGCTGCGCCGCAGCGGGTACAGCACGCGGTCCGGGTGATACACCCGTTCCTGGTACTGATTGGTCTTGGCGCACAGCCGGCCCTGCGTGAACGGGTGGACCGGGTTGCCCTGCACGCCGGTCACCTTGCCGTCCTGCACCTTGACCAGCATCGAGCAGGTGTCGGGACAATCGTGCGGGCAGGCGCCCAGAACAGTGCTGGCGGGGGTGTCCTTGTCGGGCATGAAAGCGTTCTCCTTCGTGGCGTTGGAAGCATCCGCGGCTGCGTGGCAGGCGCGCCAAGCATGCAGCGTGGCCGGGGTGTTTTCCATTGGCATCGACCCGCCATGGCGGCGGTGGCCGTCGCCCTGCGACGGATGGGCACAAGGGCAAATGGGCCCCCTGAACGATGGGCGCGCGCCGCACCTGTCGGACGCGCCTGTCAGACTTGCGTCTTTTCCGGCGCCGAGCCGGACTCGACGAATCGGGCAATTGCAGAACGATGGTCAAGGCAGCAGACGCACCGGCGAAGTCCGCCCAAACCCCGCTGGACAGAGCACCGGAGTCCGCACCGGGCTCGCCGTCGGCCCACCCCTCGGCCTACATCCAGCACCCGTTCCGAGGCGTGATGCTGCTGGCCGCGGCGGTGTTCCTGTTCGCCTGCATGGACACCACCACCAAGTTCCTCACCGCCAGCTACGCGGTGCCGGTGGTCATGGCGGTGCGCTACCTCGTGCACGGCCTGTTGATGGTGATCCTGCTGGCACCTTCACAGGGTCGCAGGCTGGTGCGGACCCGGCGCACCGGGCTGGTCATGGTGCGCGCTGCCTGCCTGGTCGCCGCCTCGCTGTTCATGGGGCTGGCGCTGCAAAGGATGCCGGTGGCCGAAGCCACCGCGATGGTCTTCATGGCGCCGCTGCTGGTGGTGCTGCTGGCCGGCCACCTGATGCGGGAGAAGGTCGGCGTGCTCGGCTGGGTGTCCGCGATCACCGGGTTCGCCGGCGTGCTGCTGATTGCGCGCCCCGGCAGCGGGCTGGACCCGCTGGGCGTGAGCTTCGCCCTGTGCGGCGCGGGCGTGATCGCGGTCTACCAGCTGCTTTCGCGGGTGCTGGCGAGCACCGAGAGCACGGTGGCGATGCTGTTCCACACCGCGCTGCTGGGCTCGGTCCTGTTCGGACTGACCGTGCCCTGGTTCTGGCACGGACCACCGCCGAGCGGCTTGCAGATGCTGTTGTTCGTGGGCATGGGGGTGTTCGGCGGCCTCGGCCATTTCCTGTTCACTGCCGCGCACCGGCACGCGCCGGCGTCGATGCTCGCGCCCATGCTCTACCTGCAGCTGATGTGGGCCGGTGTGCTCGGCTGGCTGGTGTTCGGGCATGTCTCAGATGCCATCAGCATCCTGGGCATGTGCGTGGTGTCGGCCTCCGGCGCGGCGGTGGCGCTCAAGTCGCACCTGTCGCGCCGCGCGCTGGCCGACGCGGCGCCGAGCTGAAAGCAGCGCGATGTTTCGTGGCCGCGATGTTTCATGGGCCCGCCCGCAGTCGCAGGCTCAGCAGCCGGAACTCGGCACGGGTGCGCAGCCCGGAACGTCCGGCCAGTGCCTGGCGTCTTTCGGGCCGCGCCTTCCAGGCATAGGGCGTCATCTGGAGCAGGCGCGCCAGGTCGTCGCCGTCGAGGTCGAGGTCGAAGCCCAGCGTCCGCGCGTCCTGCAGCTCGAATCCGGCGGGTTGCAGCGTTTCGATGAACTTGTCGGGCGCGTGTGCCTGCACGCTGTCGAACAG
>JAJFJX010000203.1 GCA_021773655.1 Panacagrimonas sp. | reverse complement strand
TGTCGGTGGATCTGACGCGCAAAGCGGTCAAGCAGGCGCCGCCGTACGACCCGTTGAAGACCCTGTTGCGGCCGCAGGAGATCGAAACCTACCGGCATCACGATCGCAACGGTTACTGGCCGCTGCCGTAGTTCGCTCATCCCTCGTCACCCAACCGGATTGGCCATGACTTCTTCCCTGCTCGTCATCCTCGTGCCCCTGGGGCTGCTGTTGCTGGCAGTAATATTCGTCGTCGCGCTTTACAACAAGCTGGTCGCGCTTCGCAATCGATTCAAGAACGCATACGCGCAGATCGACGTGCAGCTCAAGCGGCGCTATGACCTGATTCCGAATCTGGTCGAGACGGCGAAGGCTTATTTGTCGCACGAGCGCAGCACTCTCGAAGCCGTGGTGAGCGCGCGCAATGCAGCGGCGTCCGCCAGCGCAGGTGCTGCGGCCACACCGGGTGATCCGGCGGCGATGAAGAAACTGAGCGGTGCTGAAGGTCTGCTCGGCGGCAGCCTGGGTCGCCTGTTCGCGCTGTCGGAGGCCTATCCCGATCTCAAGGCCAACACCACCATGCTGAGCCTGTCTGAAGAACTCACCTCGACCGAGAACAAGGTCGGGTTCTCGCGCCAGGCCTACAACGACGCGGTGATGACCTACAACACGCAGCGCGAGGTTTTTCCGAGCAGCCTGATCACCTCCGCCTTCAATTTCGCTGCCGCCGAATTGTTTGTCATCGAGGCGCCCGAACAGCGCGAGCCGCAGAAGGTCTCGTTCGCCTAAGGACCTGAGCCATGGATTTCTTCGCCCATCAGGCCCAGGCCAAAAAGCAAACGGCTGTGCTGGTAGCGTATTTCGGTATCGCCATCGTCTGTATTATCGCGTCGGTCTATCTCGCCAGCGCGATAATCCTCAACGCTACGCAGACGCAGACGCAGACGCAGACGCAGACGCCTGCTGCTGCCGTGGTCTGGACCGACTTCGTCCTGTGGGACCCGCAACTGTTTCTTTATGTGGTGATCGGCACCCTGGGCGTGGTGTTTGCCGGCAGCCTGTACAAGACCATGGCGCTATCCAAGGGCGGCAGCGCCGTGGCCGAAGCACTCGGCGGGCGCTTGCTCGAAGCCGATCCGGTCGATGCCGACGAACGCAAGCTGCGCAACGTCGTGGAGGAAATGGCCATCGCCGCCAGCGTGCCGATGCCGAAGATCTACGTGCTGGAAAACGATGACGGCATCAATGCATTTGCCGCCGGTCACTCTTCGAAGGACGCCGCTATCGGCATCACGCGCGGCGGCATGCAGCTGCTGGACCGCGATGAACTGCAGGGCGTCATCGGCCACGAGTTCAGCCACCTGCTCAATGGCGATATGCGAATCAACATCCGCATCATGGGCGCGCTGTTCGGCATCGTCTGCCTAGCCGTGATCGGTCGGCTGTTGCTGTACTCACGCGGTGGCGGCGGTCGCAACCGTGGTCCGATGATGTTCATCGGGCTGGCGCTGATCGTCATCGGCGCGCTCGGGATGCTGTTCGGCCGGCTGATCCAGGCGGCGCTGAGTCGACAGCGCGAACTGCTGGCGGACGCATCCGCCGTGCAGTTCACGCGCAATCCCGCCGGGCTCTCGCGTGCGCTGCAGAAAATCGGCCGAGTGGGCTCGCGGATCGAGTCCGCACATGCCGCGGAGGCCAGCCACATGTTTTTCGAGAACGGCATGGGCAAGTCCTTCATCGGCTGGATGGCGACCCACCCGCCTCTAGAGCAACGCATCCGCGCCATTGACCCGTCATGGAGCGGGACGTTCACGGGCATCAAGGAAACCATCCAGAGCGATCCCGGTATGAAACCCGACCAGGAGACGTCATGAAAATCAGGTCCACCACTTTCGACCGAACTCCAGACGCCGGCCACGACGCTCGCCGCGCCAGAAAGTGACGGTATAACCATGGCTCAGTTCATCGCAGGCATGCTCGAGCTTTTATTCCTCACGGCGGGGCTCGTCCTGCTTCATCAGGCTGGCAAAGGAGCGCCGACGAAGTTATTCAGGGAAGCGGTCTGATGCATGTCGGAATGTGGGGCCTCGCGGCGATCGTTACTGTGATCATCTCGTGGCTGATGTACCGCTACCTGGCGCCGCAGAGCTAGAAGGAATGGACGCGCGCGGGCGTGCTCCAGGCGTTCATCATCGCGTTCTACGCGGAGATGTACGGCTTTGCGCTGACCATCTACTTCCTCGCGGGGGTCTTCGGGCTCGATTTGGCGTTGGCCGGAAGCGGCAACCTTTGGGCACAGCTCTTCGGGACACCGTCGGCACATATCGTTGCCATGGTGATCGGCTACGCCATCGTGTTCAGCGGAGCAACGCTGGTCGCCGATGGCTGGCGCCGGGTCCATCGCGCCCGACGCGAAGAGAAGCTTATGACGGACGGCGTCTACGCGCGCATACGCCACCCGCAATACACCGGCCTGTTCCTCGTCGTCTTCGGCGAAGGAGTCGTGCATTGGCCGACGATCATCTCCGTCGCCGCGTTCCCGATCATCGTCCTCTCGTACACGCTGCTCGCACGAAGAGAGGAGCGACAGATGCTCGCGAAGTTTGGCGACGAATACCGCAAATACCAGCGGCTCGTTCCGATGTTCATACCCCGCTCGATACGCGGGCAGCATGCGCAGGTGGCGTGACATGAGCGCGGAAGCCATCACCATCATCAGCGGACTTGTGCTGTTGTTCGTCTTCGCCCTCGTGGGGTGGAATCTTAGGCGCAATCTGGCGCACAACGATCAGATGGCTGGAAAGAGACCAAGCCATGCGGCCTCGTCCGTCGCCCCGGGAATGGGTCGGCGGTTAAAAATCGCGCTGCTGATGGTCGCGGTCATTGCTGCATTCTTCCTGCTACGCGAGCACTGGGACCATGTCGCCGGCAGTTGGTTGTACCTGTTGTTGCTGGCCTGCCCGCTGATGCATCTGTTCCACGGTCAAGGCGGACATGGTGGCCATGACAAGCCGGTCGATAAGCCTGCTCCGGGGCAGAGAACATGAAGATGCAATCACATCACGACCATACCGGACATGCGCAGCACGATCAGAACGTGCCCACCCACGCGGTAGACGGTCAGAAGGACCCTGTCTGTGGCATGGCAGTCACCGGGTCGTCGCCGCATCACTTTGAGCATGGCGGACGGAATTACTCCTTCTGCAGCGCGAAGTGCCAGGAGAAGTTCGCCGCCGAGCCCGTCAAATTCATCGCAGCAGACAGCGATGCTGCGGTTGCCGCACCCGATGCGGTAGCTGGAACGACCTACACCTGTCCGATGCACCCGGAAGTCCGGCAAGATCATCCCGGCAGCTGCCCCGAGTGCGGGATGGCCCTTGAGCCTGAGCTGCCCACGCTGGACGAAGAGGCCAACCCGGAATTCGCCGACTTTCAGCGCCGTTTCTGGTGGACCTTGCCGTTCACTGTAATGGTGCTGTTCCTGGCCATGGCCGGTCACCGGTTGGACTTGTTCGAGGGTGCCACGCAAAGCTGGGTCGAGCTGGTCCTGACGCTGCCGGTAGCTATGTGGGCAGGCTGGGTGTTCTATGTGCGCGGTGTGCGATCCGTAATCAACCGTAGCCCCAACATGTGGACCTTGATCGGTCTGGGCACCAGTGTGGCCTTTGTCTACAGCGTCGTCGCCACCGTAGCGCCGCAGGTGTTTCCCGCCAGCTTCGTGATCGACGGCCGCGTGGCGGTGTACTTCGAAGCCGCCGCGGTGATCATCTCGCTCACCCTGTTCGGACAGATCCTGGAGTTGAAGGCGCGCTCGCAGACCTCGGCGGCGCTCAGGTCGTTGCTCGGTCTGGCGCCGAAGACGGCGCGCCGCATAGGCGCGGACGGCAGCGAGGAAGATGTGCCCTTGGCCCATGTGCATGTCGGCGACTTGCTGCGCGTTCGCCCTGGCGAGAAGGTGCCGGTCGACGGCGTCGTTGTCGAAGGCAGCAGTGCGCTAGACGAGTCCATGCTCACGGGTGAGCCGATGCCGGTCAGCAAGCGTGCCGGCGACAAACTTATCGGCGCCACGATGAATACATCGGGCGCGCTGGTGATGCGTTCCGAACACGTCGGTTCGGCCACCGTGTTGTCGCAGATCGTGCAGATGGTGGCCCAGGCGCAGCGCTCACGGGCGCCGATGCAGCGCCTGGCCGATGTCGTGGCCGGCTACTTCGTCGTCACGGTCGTCACGATCGCCCTTCTGACCTTCTTCACCTGGGGCCTGTTCGGCCCGCAGCCGAGCTGGGTCTACGGACTGATCAACGCGGTCGCGGTGCTGATCATCGCCTGCCCGTGCGCATTGGGCCTGGCCACGCCGATGTCGATCATGGTGGCCACCGGCAAGGGCGCCACGCAGGGCGTGCTGTTTCGCGACGCGGCGGCGATCGAGAACCTGCGCAAGATCGACACCCTGATCGTCGACAAGACCGGCACGCTGACCGAAGGCCGGCCAACTTTTGAGCGTGCCATCGCTGTCGACGGCGGCGACGAAACCGAGGTGCTGCGCCTGGCCGCAAGTCTGGATCAGGGCAGCGAGCATCCGCTGGCAGCCGCTATCGTCGCAGCAGCGCGCGAGCAGAAACTGTCTCTGTCAAAGCCGGAGCAGTTCGATTCCGAATCGGGGATCGGCGTGCGTGGCAACGTGGATGGCAAGGCGCTGGCGCTGGGCAACACCGCGCTGATGGACCAGCTCGGGGTGAATGTCGCGGTGTTGACCGCCCAGGCCGAGGAACTGCGCAGCCAGGGCGCCAGTGTCATGCATCTGGCGGTTGATGGACGTCTGGCTGGCGTGCTCGGGGTTTCCGACCCGATCAAGGCCACGACACCGGACGCTCTGAGCCTGTTGCGCGAGTCGGGTTTGCGCATAGTGATGGCCACTGGCGACGGCTTGACCACGGCCCGCGCCGTCGGCAAGCGCCTGGGCATCGATGAGGTGCATGGTGAAGTCAAGCCCGCCGACAAGCTGAAGCTGGTCGAGAGATTGCAGGCGGAAGGCCGCCTGGTTGCCATGGCTGGCGATGGCATCAATGACGCGCCCGCGCTGGCGCGCGCGGATGTTGGCATCGCCATGGGCACCGGCACCGATGTGGCGATGAATAGCGCCCAGCTCACGTTGGTCAAGGGCGACCTGCGCGGCATCGCCGCAGCGCGCGCGCTGTCGGTCGCCACCGTGGCCAACATGAAGCAGAATCTGGGCTTCGCTTTCCTCTACAACTCGCTAGGCGTGCCGCTGGCCGCCGGCGTGCTGTTTCCGTTCACCGGCTGGCTGCTGTCGCCGATGATTGCGGCACTGGCGATGAGCCTGAGCTCGGTCTCGGTCATCACCAACGCCCTGCGACTGCGCGCAGCCAAAGTCACACAGGACTGATCGGCTTGGCTATGACCGAACCCTTCGGGCTCGCTATCCTCAAGGAGTCTGTGCCGGTTTCGCCGGTCGCCATGCGACTTATCACATTTGGAATCAGGGCGTTATGGACGCGGATTATTGCGGCCCATCCGCTGGCTGCCTCGCGCCCCTTGCTACTGAGTTATGACGTGCATCCTTCTGCGGAGGGACCGGTCCTGATCGAGATCAACACCAATGCAGGCGGCGTGCTTACCGCGATCGAGGCTGCTCGCGCCGGTAACGACTGTTGTGCCGACCTCGAGCAGAATCTTCTAGAAGCGCGGTTGCTCGCTCTTTTCCAGCGTGATCTGCTCGGACCTGATCCCGAGCGGACAGGCGTCGTCGCTATCGTCGACGACAATCTCGAATCTCAGACCTTGCTGGTTGAGATGCGGGCACTGGCCCAGCTGATCCGTCCACATGCGCAGGACGTGCGCGTCGTCGATGCCTCAGACTTGGCGTATCGGGACGGCAGACTGCGCCACGGCGAGGACGCGATTGATCGTGTGTATTGGCGCAGCACCGATTTCCTGCTCGTCGAGCCTGCCCACGCGGATGTGCGCAGGGCGGTGAATGAAGGGACCACACTGTTAGCGCCTTCGCCAGAAGCCTACGAGTCGATTGCCGACAAACGCCGCTTCGTGGAGTGGTCGGAGCATGCTGAGTTGTCACGCGATGAGGAATCCGGCTTGTCGTTTCGCATCGCGGAAACGCTGCGCATGGCTGATCGCGCCACCGCGGATTGGTATGCCGATCGCCGCGACTGGGTGTTCAAGCCTGTATCCGGATACGCCAGCCGCGGTGTGTATGTCGGCAAGAGTGTCAGCCGACGCAAGCTGGACGAGCTTCCTGCAACCAGCTATCTCGCGCAGCGATATACGCCGCATCCGGTGATCGATCACGAAGGTCGGGAGTGGAAGTACGACGTTCGTTTTTTTGCCGACCGCGAGTTGGTCATCGGCGCTGCAGCGCGCGTCTTTCATGGGCAGGTCGTCGGACTTCGCGAGTCGGGGAGCGGCTTCGCGCCGATTCGCGTCGGCAATGCCTGCTGCCTACTGGGGGCGCTAGCTTTGGCGACGTGTCGCGGCGGCCCCTAGCCAGGCCGAGGCGAAACCCGCTGCCCGAAAGCACGGCAACAGAAACAGATTCACCAACTCTGCCTACGAGGCTCGACCAGTTGGCTGGAAACGGCTTGAAGACCCATTAAATCTGTGTTGGGTGCCCTGTCGTACAGACCCGGTAGTGAAAGCTCCCTACCGTAATCAGTGCGATCTCGATACCCAACGCGGAGTCATCATGGAAGACGGTCTTAGCACCGTATCGCTTGCCGAATTGACGGCGATGCGCGTGGAGCCCTGCCTGTTGGTGTGCCGGTGGGCGCACCGGCCGGTTTCGGCCGGTCTCGTCGCGACCTACAGACACTGCATCTATCACGCTCGCATCAGATGCGGACCTTGCGGACAGAACCCCGATGAGTGACACCACCGCCAGCCTGCGGCGCAAGATCGCGATTGCCGGCGATTTGCAGGGCGTGGTCCGCACCATGAAGACGCTGGCCGCCTCGAGCATCGGGCAGTACGAGAGGTCGGTGGCGGCGCTGGCCGACTACGCACGGGCCGTGGACGAGGGGTTGAGCCTGTGTCTGCGCCAGACCAAGCCCACCGCTCTGAAGGAAGACCGCATCAGGTCAGCCCCGGCAGAACCGATCATCGCGGTGGTGTTCGGGTCCGACCAGGGGCTGGTTGGCCGCTTCAATGAGGCGGTTGCAGACCACGCCATCCGCACACTCTCGATGCTGCCCGGAAAACACCGGCTGTGGGCCGTGGGCGAGCAGGTGCATGCGCGCCTGGCGGATGCAGGTCTGCCGCTTGCCGCAGTCCTCGGCGTGCCGGCTTCGATTCAGGCCATCACGCCACTGATCGCTCAGGTCCTCGATCGGGTCGAGGCGCTCGAACGTTCGGCAATACGCACGGAGTTGCATCTGTTCCACCACCGCCCGGACAGCAGCGTGGTGTACACACCGGTCCATCTGCGGCTGCTGCCGCTGGACGAGCGCTGGGCAGGCGAACTCGCCAGACGTCCGTGGCCGGGCAACTCGCTCCCCGAGATTCTCGGTGATCCTGCGCAGGACCTTCGTGCGCTGATCCGCGAATATGTCTTCGTCTCGATCTTCCGCGCCTGCGCCGAGTCGCTCGCGAGCGAGAACGCCAGCCGCTTGGCTGCGATGGAACGTGCCGACCGCAACATCGGCGAACTACTGGAAACGTTGCAAGGCCGCTTCCATCACCTGCGACAGGCCGGTATTGACGCCGAACTATTCGACGTCATCGCAGGCTACGAAGCGCTTGGAAGAAAGCAGAAAGCCGGTGTGCGCACTTCGAATGTCAATCGCCTGCAGACAGAAATGAAAACGACATGAAGATCAACATGATCCAAGAGCTGCGCGACCTGGGCCAGAGTCTGTGGCTGGACAACATCACGCGCGGAATGCTCGACGATGGAAGCCTGGCCAAGCTCATCGAGGAGTTCTCGATCACCGGCCTGACGTCGAACCCCTCGATCTTCAACCAGGCGATGGGCGCCAGCACCGCGTACGACAGCGAGATTCGCGACAAGGCGAGCGCCGGCAAGTCTGGCGAGACGCTGTTCATGGAGGCGGCGCTGAAGGACCTGTGCCGTGCTGCGGACTTGTTCAGGCCAATTCACATCTCCACCGATCACCTCGACGGCTGGGTGTCGATGGAAGTCTCGCCCCGCCTCGCACGCGATCCGGCGGCCACCATCGCCGCGGCAGCAGGCATCCACGCCTGCGCCAATCGACCCAATCTGTTCGTCAAGATTCCGGGCAACCCTGAAGGACTTCAGGCTATCGAGGACTCGATCTTTGCCGGCGTGCCGATCAACGTCACGCTGTTGTTCTCACGCGAACAGTATTTGGAGGCGGCAGGCGCGTACATGCGTGGGCTCGAGCGTCGCCTAAAGGCCGGTCTTGATCTGCACGTGGCCTCGGTCGCTTCGCTGTTCGTCAGCCGCTGGGATGCGGCTGTGTCCAAAAGCTTCTCGGAAGATCGGAATCTTCAAGTCGGCACGAAGTCGGCGCTGAGCCGCTATCGGCACTCGCTGGCCTCTGGAGTGAATCCGCTGATCTCTGCAGCGACAGCCGTGGTGGGTGACAGCCATCAAACTGCGCACCCGGATATTCCGGGTGATCTGCGCAACCACCTTGGCATCGCCATCGCCCAGCGAACCTACCGGGCGTACCGGGAGCTTCTGGCGTCGGCGCGCTGGCAGGCCCTTGCCGAGGCGGGTGCGCTGCCGCAGCGGCTGCTATGGGCCAGCACCGGGACCAAGGACGCACTCGTCTCCGAGAGCCTGTACGTGGAAGCGCTGGCTGCGCCGGACACCATCAACACCCTCCCCGAAAAAACACTGCGAGCCTTTGCCAGCACCGGAAAGCTACACGGTCCGATGGCCGCGGACGGCGGCACGGCGGAGGGGGTACTGACGCGCTACGCGCTGGCTGGTGTCGATGTGGACGCGCTCGCCTGGCGCTTGCAGCAGGACGGTGTGCAGGCGTTTCAGAAATCGTGGGACGAGTTGTTGTCACGCATAGCCGACAAGCGCTTAACCGGGGATGCTTGATGCAGCGTTACTCAAGCTGATGGACGCCAAGGACTACTACGCCGTCCTGGGTCTGAAGCGCACGGCGAACGCCGACGACATCAAGCGCACGTATCGCAAGCTGGCGCGCAAGTATCACCCCGATGTGAGCAAGGAAGCCGACGCCGAAGAGCGCTTCAAGAGCATCGCCGAGGCCTACGAGGTGCTCGGCGACGCCGACGCGCGTTCCGCATACGACGCCGCGGCTCGTCGTCCTCAGGGACGACAGAAGTCCGGTCCTCCGCCGGGCTGGGACGACAGCCACGAATTCGGCGGCGGCAAGGACTTCCAGGGCAGTGCGTTCTTTGACGAGTTGTTCCGTCGCCAGGCTGCGGGCGAGCGCGTCCCGCGCGCGCGGCAAGGCCTGGGCGGCGGCGATCAGCATGCCAAGGCAAGGATCGATCTCGAAGACAGCTATCGCGGCGGCACTCGAATGCTGTTGCTGAGCGTGCCGCAGAGTGATGCACAGGGATTGGTGACGATGCGCGAGCGCCAACTCGAAGTAAGAATTCCCAAGGGCATACGCGATGGACAGCACCTCCGGCTGGCCGGGCAGGGAGATCCCGGACTCGGCTCTGGAGCAGCGGGCGATCTGTATCTGGAGATCAACATCGCCCCCGATCCACATTTTCGTGTGGACGGTCGTGATGTGTACGTTGACATGCCGGTTGCTCCCTGGGAGGCAATATTGGGCGCCGCCATCACGGTGCTGACGCCGGACGGCAGCGTGCAGCTGACTGTGCCCGCGGGCTCGACCGGCGGACGCAAGCTGCGACTCAAGGGTCGCGGCATTCCGTGTACGCCTGCTGGCGATCTGTACGTGCTGCTGTCGATCGTACTGCCGCCGGCGAACGTTGAACCGGCCCGCGAGGCCTACCGGCAGATGCGCGACGCCTTCGCCGACTTCAATCCGCGCCGCTCACTGGAGGCCTGACATGATGACTACATTCGATCCTTCCGTGATGGTCGGGATCCTCGTCGAGGACGAGGTGCAGTTCACGCTGGTCGAGCTCAGCCGCATCTGCCACGTCGACATCGCGCAGGTCGTCGCGCTCGTCGACGAGGGCGTGCTGACCCCCAGCGGCGACAACAGCGGGAACTGGCTGTTCGGCGGGCCCACCTTAAGGCGCGCGCGCAGGGCACTACGGCTGACCTGTGAGCTGGAACTCAACCCGGAAAGCGCCGCGCTCGTGCTCGATCTGCTCGACGAGATCGAAGCGCTCCGCTCACGACTGCGTCGCCTCGGCAATCACTGAACGCGGACCGTTCGTTTTCGCACAGACCCTGGCGCGAACCCGGCCCAGTCTCGGGGCTCGCATCCCAGGGTCGATTGACACCATGTCCACATCTGATCAGCCGCGGAACGTTCCGAACGATGCGACCCGCGGTCTTCGACGGACCCTTCCCGCAGTTCTTGTGGCAGCGATGCTGTCGGGCTGCCTCGGCGGCGGATCACTCGCCCCAGCCAGCGCTATCGATCCGCCGCCGGCAATGGTTGTGCTCGACATGCAGCGCGGCCAATCGTTGTATGAAGCCGACTGCGTCACCTGCCATACAACGCAGGCGCACTGGCGCAACAACTCCATCGTGGGGTCCTGGAGTGATGTTCTCGTGCAGGTTCAGCGCTGGCAAGACAACACGGGGCAGAAGTGGAGCGAGTCGGACATCGGCGACGTTGCGGCCTACCTCAACGCCATCTATTACAAGATGCCGTGCTCCACGCCGGGCTGCCAGGGAAAGTCCACCGCAGCCCTCACGACGGGGATTAGCTCGGCGAGGGTCGAGTGATCTGCTTGCGCTCGTCCAGACCCAAACCGGAGACGCCCGGATGCTGATCAAGACGTTCACCGATAAGCCGGTCGCCGAAACCGCCGATGCGCTGCGTGCCGCGGTGGACGCCAACCACTACGGGGTCATGCAAGTCCACAACCTGCGCGAAACACTGGAGAACAAAGGGGTGGATTTCCGGCATGCCTGCATGATCTTTGAAGTGTGCCAACCGCAGCAGGCGAAGAGGGTTCTTGAACAGGACATCAGCGTCTCGACTGCGTTGCCGTGCCGAATCTCGATCTATGAGGAGGGCGGAAAGACGGTTCTGGCCGCCTTGAAGCCGAGTCTTCTCCTCGCCATGTTCGGTCTTCCGCACCTGGAATCCGTCGCGCAGGAGGTCGAGGACTCCATGACGAAGATCATGAAGGAGGCGGCGCGGGCCGACGGCTGAGCATTGCTCCTGGCGGCGGACATCCGCTTCCCCGCGCCCGATACGATGACGATATCTGCCCCTGAAGAGCAGCGCCGAAACTCGCCTTGGTATTCGTTGCGCGTACTGTGGCAGCGCCGGGTCAGCCTCATTGCGCTGCTCTCGGTCATCGCCATCGCGCTGCACCTGCTGATTCGCTTCGGTCTGCACGCGGAGGCACGGGTCCATCAGATCCCATTGCTGGCGACCCTCATCCTCGGCGGTCTTCCGCAGCTCGTTGGACTGCTGCGCAGGCTTCTGAAGCGCGAGTTCGGCGCAGATGTTCTCGGCGGCCTGTCCATCGTGACGTCCGTGCTGCTCGGGGAATACCTGGCCGGCTCGATCATCGTATTGATGCTCGCGGGCGGCGAAGCCCTCGAGAGCTTTGCCGTGCGTAGTGCCTCATCGGTGCTGGCCGCACTCGCCAAGCGCATGCCGTCGATCGCGCACCGCAAGCGCGACGCCGAAGTCGTCGATGTGGCACTCGACGAGATCGCGGTTGGGGACACGCTGGTGCTGCACCCGCACGAGATCTGCCCGGCCGACGGCGTGGTGCTCGAAGGCCACGGCGCGATGGACGAGTCCTACCTGACCGGCGAGCCGTTCCAGATCACCAAGACCGCGGGCTCCACGGTGATCTCCGGCGCCATCAACGGCGAGTCGATGCTGACATTCCGCACCACGCGACGCGCGGCCGATTCACGTTACGCACGCATCATGGGCGTGATGCGCGAGTCCGAGACCACGCGCCCCAGCCTGCGGCGGCTCGGAGATCGGCTGGGGGCGATCTATACGCCGGTAGCGCTGCTCGTCGCGCTGCTTGCCTGGGCGATCAGCGGCGAGCCGATCCGCTTTCTCGCGGTGCTGGTCATTGCCACGCCTTGCCCGCTGCTCATCGCAATTCCGATTGCCATCATCGGCTCAATTTCGCTGTGTGCGCGCCGCGCGATCATCGTCAAGAGCCCGATCGTTCTGGAACAGATCGCCGAGTGTCGCACCGCGATCTTCGACAAGACCGGAACGCTCACCTACGGCGCGCCGAAACTCACCGAGCAACTCATCGCCCCGGGCTTCGAACGACAAGAGGTGCTGGGCCTGGTGGCTGGCCTGGAGCGCTATTCCAAGCATCCGCTGGCGCGCGCGATTCTGGCAGCGGCGAAGGAAGACGGGATTGCGCTGCCTGCGGCTACCGAGGTGAGCGAACCCCCGGGTCAGGGACTGCGCGGCCGCGTGTCGGATCGCGATGTTCAGGTCACCAGCCGCGGCAAGCTGATGACGCAAAACACCCTCGGTGCCGAACTGATCCCGACGATAGCGGCGGGGCTCGAAGCCGTGGTGGTGATTGACCAGCGCTACGCCGCGATGCTGCGCTTCCGCGATGCGCCGCGCGTGGAAAGCCATTCCTTCGTCAATCACCTCGGGCCAAAGCACCAGTTCACCCGCCTGATGATCATCTCGGGTGATCGCGAATCGGAGGTGCGTTATCTGGCGGGGCAGGTCGGCATCAGCGAGATCCACGCACAGAAATCGCCGGAGGAGAAGCTGGCCATCGTGCGTGCGGAAACGCTCAAGGCGAAGACGCTCTACGTCGGCGATGGCATCAACGACGCGCCCGCGATGATGGCGGCAACCGTCGGCATGGCCATTGGCCAGAACAGCGACGTGACCGCTCAGGCTGCGGGTGTTGTGGTGATGGACAACTCGCTGAAGAAGGTCGATGAGTTCATGCACATCGGCCGCCGCATGCGCGTGATCGCATTGCAGAGCGCCGTCGGCGGCATGGCACTCAGCGTGATCGGCATGGGTTTCGCCGCCGCCGGTCATTTGAGTCCCGTCCATGGAGCCATCGCGCAGGAAGTCATCGACGTGCTCGCCGTGCTCAACGCTCTGCGAGCAGCATTTCCGCCCAAGGTGATTCATGACCTGGCATAACGCCCCGCCGCGTCGTCCGCGGATGGATGGCTCGCTGATCAGGCGCGAAGTGCTGCCGCTGCTGCTGCTTTTCGCAGGCTTGGTTGCTGCCACCTTGCTTCTGGACGCGGGTCTGCATCACCTCGATCTGCGCTGGATAGGACGCTACCTCGGCATTCCCGGGGTAATTCTGATCGTGGTGTCGATGATCTATTCGCTGCGCAAGCGCATGTGGATCACCTGGGGGCAGCCTGCCAGGCTGCTGAAGCTGCACAAGGCACTGGCCTGGCTGGGCTCGGTACTGGTGCTGGTGCACGCCGGTATACATTTCAATTCGATCCTGCCCTGGCTGGCCATTGCAGCGATGCTGACCAATGTCATCAGCGGACTCACCGGCACGTTTCTGATTTCGCGCGCCCGAAACCTGGTCGAGTCACGTCGGGACTTGCTCCGCGATCAAGAAATGAGTGCCGTGGACATCGAGTCGCATCTTTTCTGGGACGCGACGACGCTGGATATGCTCAAGGGCTGGCGTGTGGTGCATCTGCCGATTGCGCTGGCGTTTGCGGCGCTCGCGCTCGCACACATTGTGAGCATCTTCGTGTTCTGGGGCTGGAGATGAAAGGCCGTGTTCTCTGGCTCGTGGTCATCGCCTTCCTGGTCGGCGTTCTGGGTTTGGTCTTTGTATTCCCGGAGTCGATGGTTAGCCCCGGCCCGTTACTGAAAGGTCATCAATCGCTAGGCAAGGACTGCTTTGCCTGCCACACACCGCTGCTGGGAAGCCGCGCCGAGAAATGCGTTGACTGCCACGCCGTGGATCGCATCGGACTGTTCACAACGACCGGGCGGGCGATCAGCGGAAAGGGCTCCACAGTGCCTTTCCACCAACATCTCACTGAACAGGCCTGCACCGCCTGCCATACCGAGCACGCAGGACCAGAGTCGGGAGGATCGATGCATCCGTTCTCCCATCAGTTGCTGCAAGCGGAGACCCGCACGCAGTGCGCGTCTTGCCACACCAAGCCGCAGGACGCGCTGCACCTGCAGTTCACCGGCGGCTGCCAGCAATGCCACAGCGCAGCGAAATGGAGGCCCGCAAACTTCGATCACGCCAAATACTTCCTGCTGGACGGCGATCACAATGCGAGCTGTTCGACCTGCCATGTCGCTGACGACTACAGTCGCTACACCTGCTACGGCTGCCACGAACACACCACGTCGGGAATACGCGCGGAACACGAAGAAGAAGGCATCCGCGAATTCCAGAACTGTGTCGAATGCCATCGCAGTGCGGACGACGATGGCGAGCGCGGGAAGCGCGGTGGCAAGGGCAGTGACTAGCAACATCACCGGACGAAGGCAATGACGGAACTCAAGTCGTACAAGGTATGGGATGCGCCGACCCGCTGGTTCCACTGGATCGCGGTGCTATGCGTGATTGCGCTGGCGGCGCTGGGCCTGGTCATTCTGAATGCCGGCGCGTTCAAGATTCCGAACGAGGGCAAGGTCCTGCTGAAGACGCTGCACGTCTGGGTGGGTTACGTGTTCGCGCTCGCCATCGCCCTTCGCATCGTATGGGCGTTCGTCGGCAACCACTACGCACGCTGGCGCCAGATTGTTCCGGGCGGGCGCGGCTATCTCGCAAGCGTTCGCAGTTATACGGCGGCGTTCGCGGCAGGACGGCCGCAGCACTACCTCGGACACAACCCGCTGGGACGCATTGCCGTCGCCGTGCTGTTGCTGTTGATGACGGCGCAAGCCCTCACCGGTCTGGTGTTGGCAGGAACGGATATCTACTTCCCGCCTTTCGGACACTGGATCGCGCAGTGGATCGCCGCGCCGGGGGTCGATCCGGCGACGTTGGTGCCGTACACGCCTGAGATGTACGACAAGACGTCGTATGCGGACATGCGCGCGATGCGCGAGCCGGTCGCCACCCTTCATCTCTATGGATTTTATGTGCTCGCCGGGATGATCGTTCTTCACATCGTGGCAGTCATCGTCACCGAGCTGCGCGAGGGCGGCACGCTTGTGTCCGCGATGTTCACCGGCCGCAAGATCGTGCCGCAGCAACCCGTCGATGCGTCCAGTCCTGCCACCGCTAAAAAACGAGGACTCAAACCATGAAGCTATTAAACGATCACCGCGAAATCTGTTCTTCACCAGCAAAGGTGGCGTGGGCCCCCGACACGAACATTGGCGCCCGGCTGATCGAAAGAACCTGACAATGAGCACATCTCAGCAATCCGCAACAAATGCGCTATCTGCACACGGTGGAAGCCTGATGCAGTGCCGCCACGTTGAGACCGTGATCATCGGGACAGGCTTCTCAGGATTGTTAGCGGCGATCGGATTGCAGAAGAAACAATGTAACGACTTTGTCTTGCTGGAAAGAAGCTCCGAGCTGGGCGGAACCTGGCAGGCAAATTCATATCCCGGCGCAGAGGTGGACATTCCAACCAGCCTCTACTGCATCTCGTTCGTGCCCTATCCGTTCCGGAAATCCTTTGCCCCGCAAAGCGAACTGCTCGCCTACACGAACCACATCATCGACAGGTTCGGCTTGCGGGTGCACGCACGTATGAACCAGACCGTGACTCGGCTCGCTTTTGACCAGCGCGACGCCCGCTGGCAGGTGGAGACCGAGTCAGGCGAGAGATATAGCGCCCGCTTCGTGATCGACGCCAGCGGGGTGCTGGCGAACCCGCACACTCCTGCGATCGAGGGTGCGGAAACCTTCAAGGGCCCAATGTTCCACTCCGGGCAGTGGGATCACTCGGTCGCCTACGAAGGAAAGCGTGTCGGGGTGATCGGCTCCGGATGTTCAGCGGCCCAGATCGTTCCGGCCATTGCCGGCAAGGTTTCCCGGCTTGTCCTGTTCATGGGCAAGGCTCAGTGGATACTCCCGCGCGCAGATCGGCATTACGGTGCGGTGGAACGTTTCGTTCGAACCCTGCCGGGCATACGGCACATCATCCGTACGCTTGTCTTTGCTTTCTACGATGTCCGGTTTATCGCCTTCCGCCGCTATCCGGGGCTATCGGGGATCGGTCGGCTCATGAAGGGC
>JAJFJX010000202.1 GCA_021773655.1 Panacagrimonas sp. | reverse complement strand
CGCCGACGAAGGCCGCACCCAGGGCGTCCGGGTTGTCTTCCTCGGCAAAGGCGTAACCGCCGACGTAGTCCAGCGTCCAGATGCCCAGGCGGTGCTCGGCGCCGACGGACGTGGCGAGGATCTTCTGGGTTTCCTTGCGCGCCTCATTGAGCTTCTCGATCTCGCTGTCGGCGAAACGCGCGCCCTGGTCGTCCAGCGCCAGCACCTCGTCGGCGTTGAACGCATAGACGTTGGACAACTGCACCTCGTCGTCGCTGAAGTCGCTGTAGAGCGTGCGCCAGTAATAGTCGCTGCGCGGGTCGGGTCGGTAGTCGAAGTTGAGCGCGGCGCTGAGGCGTTCGCGGGTGATGGTGTAGTCGCGCTGCTCGGCTTCCTCCAGGCCGCGAAAGCTGCCGCCGGGACCGTCGAGTTCCTCGAAGCCGGCCGACTCCACGTTGTCTGAGCCGAAGTCGCGCTCGAACCAGCTGAGCGCGACGGCCACGCCGAGGTTCTCCATGCCCTGACCGGCGCTGAGCAGGCGCGTGCCGGACACGGCGAGCCTGGGACTCCATTGTTCGGACAGATCGTTGTAGCTGCCCTCGCCACGCAGGTTCAGGCTGTTGCCGCGATCAAAGGCGGTGGCGCTCTTGAGTTCGACATTGCCGCCCACCGAGTCGCCGTCCATGTCGGGGGTGACGGCCTTGACCACCTCCAGGCTCTCCAGCAGGTCGGAGGACACCACGTCGAGATTGACCTGGCGCGAGTCGGCTTCCGGCCCCGGCACGCGCAGGCCGTTGATGGTGGTCGTCGACAGCGCCGGGTCGATGCCGCGGATGATCACGAATCGGCCCTCGCCCTGGTCGCGTGCCAGCGACAGTCCCGGCACGCGCTGCAGTGCCTCGGCCACGTTCTGGTCCGGGAACTGGCCGATGGCGTCGGCCGAGACGATGTTGCGCAGGGTGTCGGCGGTACGTTGCCGGTTGAGCGCGCCGGCCTGGCCGGCTGCCTGACCCACCACCAGAATGTTCTGCACCGGCTGCACGTCCTGGCCGATGCGCACGTCCAGGGCCGACGGTGCGGTGTCGCCGACGCTGAACACCAGCGCCTCGCGCGCCGCGCCCAGGTACTCGACGCCAAGGGTGTAGCTGCCGGGGGGCACGGACGCAAAGCGGAAGCGACCGTCACGGCCGGTGACGGTTTCAAGCCCGGCCGGTTCGAGGCGCACACGCGCGCCCTCGAAGCCGACCTCGCCGCTGCGGTCCATCACGCGACCCTGCACCGCCTGGGGTTCAGCCGCGGGTTCGGCCGCCAGCAGCGGCGCGGTACAGGCCAGCAGCAGGCCGGCGCACAGGCGCCACAGCGGAGCATTCATGGGTTCCCCCGGTCGACTGGCGGCCACGTCCGTGGCCCAAGGACTGCGGAACCTAGCGATCGCCGATGACGCTTCGGTGACCTTCGCAGGTCGGTGCTGCAGCCCCCGCCGGCCAGCGGGCCAGGACTTCGCCGGGCTTTTCGCCCGCCAGCACCGTGTAGCCCAGTGCGCTCAGAAACCAGCTGCAATCCTGCTTGAGCCGCTCGCCGTGAACCGAGAGCAGAATCTCCGGGCGATGGGTGAGCAGAGTTTGCCGGGCGCCCTGCAGGGCCAGCAGCTCGGCGCCTTCTACGTCCATCTTGATGTAGCCGGGCGGCGGCAGGCGACCTGCCGTCACCTCTTCGTCGATGCTCACGCTGCGAAAGCTCCCGGCGAGCTGCGGCAGCAGGCGGCCACGGCCGGTGCCCTTGCCGGGGTCGAAGTGAACCGGCCCGGCACGATCCGAGACGCAGGCCTCGACCAGGCTGACCTGTTCCAGCCGATTGGCGCGCAGGTGGCCGCGCAGATAGCGCAGGTTCAGCGGCAGGGGCTCGAAGGCGATCACCCGGCCCTGGCCGCCGACCCGCTGCGCGGCGAGCAGGGTCAGGTAACCGACGTGCGCGCCGACGTCGTAGACGGTCATGCCCGGGTGCAGCGATGTGCTCAGCGCGCGTACCGCGGAAGGATCGTAACGGCCGCCGATGAAGCGCATGCCGCACATGACCCCGATGCGCTGTCCGCGCAGCGGGCCGGAACGGATCGGCACACGCCACCAGGAGAATCTGGCCTTGAGCCAGTAGCGAAGCTTGCGCATCGGCCGCGCGGGCCTGTGTCGCGCCGGAGGTCCCGGCCCGGTATCAGAGGCTAATCGCCGTGTTTGTCAGTTTGATGTTGGATCGGCCGCCGTCCGGCACCGGCCCGCAGGGTGTCAGGGCCGGCGCCGTCAATCGTCCAGCACCTCGGCGTTGAGATCGTGGGCATCGGCGCCGATCACCCGCGCACGCACGATCTGGCCAGGCCGCAGCGGTTCGATGCTCGACAAGTACACCGTGCCATCGATGTCCGGAGCATCGGCCCAGGAGCGGCCGGTGACCACGTGATCCTCGCCGATGGCGTCCACCATCACCTCCAGGGTCTGGCCGATCTTCTTCCGGAGTTTCTTGCGGCTGATTTTTTCCTGCGCCTTCATGAAGCGCTTGAGGCGGTCCTGCGCCACGTCCTGCGGCACATGATCCGGCAGCGCGTTGGCGCGCGCGCCCTCCACCGGGGAGTAGGCGAAGCAGCCGACGCGATCGAGCTGCGCGGCCTGCTGCCAGTCCAGCAGTTCCTGGAATTCGGCCTCGGTCTCGCCGGGAAAGCCGACGATGAAGGTGCTGCGCAGGGTGATGTCGGGGCAGATGCCGCGCCAGGCCGCGATGCGCTCCAGCGTGTCCTCGGCAAAGGCCGGGCGCTTCATGCGCTTGAGCACGGACGGCGAGCCGTGCTGGAACGGAATGTCCAGATAGGGCAGCACCCTGCGCTGCGCCATCAAGGGGATGATCTGGTCGACGTGCGGGTAGGGATAGACGTAGTGCAGGCGTACCCAGGCTCCCAGCTCGCCCAGGGCGCTGCACAGGTCGAGCATGGAGCTGCGGTATTCGCGCTCGCGCCAGGTGCCCTTTTCGTATTTGATATCGGCGCCGTAGGCGCTGGTGTCCTGCGAGATCACCAGCAATTCCTTGACCCCGGCCTTGACCAGTTTTTCGGACTCGCGCAGTACCTCGTCGATGCGCCGCGACACCAGTTTGCCGCGCATCGAGGGAATGATGCAGAAGCTGCACTTGTGGTTGCAGCCTTCGGCGATCTTCACGTAGGCGTAGTGCCTGGGCGTGAGCTTGATGCCCTGCGCCGGCAGCAGGTCGAAGAAGGGCTCGTGCTTGGGCGGCACCGCCTGGTGCACCGCACTCATCACCGCCTGGTAGTTCTGCGGGCCGCTGATGGAGAGCAGGCCGGGGAATCTCTCCCTGACCACGTGACTCTTGGGGCCAGTGCCCAGACAGCCGGTGACGATGACCTTGCCGTTCTCGGCCATGGCCTCGCCGATGGCGTCGAGCGACTCCTCCACTGCCGAATCGATGAAGCCGCAGGTGTTGACCACCACCACGTCGGCCTTGTCGTAGGTCGAGACGGTCTGGTATCCCTCGGCGCGCAACTGCGTGAGGATGCGCTCGGAATCCACCAGCGCCTTGGGGCAGCCCAGCGATACGAAGCCCACCTTGGGCGATTTGCCACGGCGGGCGGGCAGGGCGGAAGTGTCAGGGGGCGCCATCGGCAGGGACAACCACGGGGGACGGGCTATTGTACGGCCACCCTTGTGCGGCCACCCTCGTCCCAGCCCTTCAGGTACCCAACCATGAGCCATTACTACGAATCCGACGATCTCAAGAAATTCGGCGACATCGGCCGCCACGGCAAGGCGCTGGCCGACCAGTTCTTCAAGTACTACGGCCAGGTCACCGGTAGCGACGGCGCCCTGAGCAAGCGGGAAAAGGCGTTGATCGCGCTGGCGATCTCACATGCCCAGAAGTGCCCCTACTGCATCGATGCCTACACCACCGGCTGCCTGGAGGCCGGCGCCAGCCCGGAACAGATGATGGAGGCGGTGCACGTGGCGGCGGCGATGCAGGCCGGCATCACCCTGGTGCACTCGGTGCAGATGCAGAACCAGCTCGACCGCCTGATCCTGTAGCCCCACAGCGCTGCATCCGGACGAACGGCACCGACGCGCGGACGCCGGCGGCGTGCCAGCGTCGCCCGGGCAGGCGAGCATGCATGCGGCTTCCCCGCAAGGTTGATGAACGGATGAATCGCGCCGTCGTGCTCGCCGCCCTGACCGC
>JAJFJX010000201.1 GCA_021773655.1 Panacagrimonas sp. | reverse complement strand
GCGCGGTGGCTGGCTGCTTCGGCTCCCGTCTCCACAGGCCCGTCTCCCGGCCGTCCTCAGTACGACTTGGGTAGGCCCAGCACCTTCTCGCTGATGAAGGAGAGAATCATCTGCTCGGTGACGGGCGCGATGCGTGGCAGCCGCGACTCGCGGAACAGGCCTTGGACCCACCAAGTCCGTCATGCACCCGCCTTCCTCGTGTTCGATACCTCATCGATCAGGCTCAGGGTGGGCATCAAATATCGGTATGGTACGTTACGACTTGGCAATACTCCATCCAGACCATCCACGATTCCGGCGGTGCCGGACGCTGCCGTGGCCGGTGCTGCGGGACCTCGGGATCCTGGCCGGCGTGGGCGTGCCGCTGGTGGCGATCGAGCGGGCCGACAAGTCGCTGGCGCTGATCATGCGGCCGCGGGTGGTCAGTCTGGACGATCCGGCGATTCCGGGCCGCGCCGACGCAGCCATGGGCCGGAACATCGACCCGGATCGGTTGTCGGCCAAACCGTGGCGTTCCTGGCCGGACCTTGGGGCCTACCAGAACTTCGCCGACAGCCGTTCCACCGAGCGCTGCAGGTTGCGGCGCGCCGACACTTCGCGCTGCTCGAAGAAATCCTCGGTGTGATAGATGCGCGGCCGGGCCAGAAAGTCGCCCAGCAGCTTGCGGCGAGCGGCGCGATAAAGCTGCAGCGGCAGGTGCTGGTGCTCGCTGCGCACCTGCTGCTCGTACTCCTCGAAGCGCGCTGGCCCGCTGCCGAGGATGGCCAGATCGATGTCCGACATCAATGCCTCGTCGTCGGTCAGCGGCTCGACCTCATGCACGGTCACCATCACCAGCGCAGCGATCCGGTCCTGCAGTGCCACCGTCGCTCCGGAACGCCGCAATTCGCGTCGCGCCCAGTCTGCGCTGCGCTGTTCGTTGTCGCTGCGCCGCGGATCGCAGATGGCGTTGTGGAACCACAGCGCAATTTCCAGTTCTGCAGCGCCACGTCCAAGCCCGCGCGCCTGCTCAAGCAGACCCAGGCACTCGGCCAGGTGATGCAGCGTGTGGTAGGCGCGGTGCGCCTCGCTGTATCGGCGGCGCAGTTCGGCATGCAACTCCATGCGCACCTTCAGCCCCAGCGCTGCCCACGGCTCGACCCAGCGCGCCAGGCTCATCGCCGGTCGCCTTCCAGCCTGCGCAGCAGCTGAGGCAGCGCCACCGCAGCGCGTTCGGGCAGTCGCACTTCCACCACGGCCGAGACGTCGGTCAGGCCAGGATTGATCTCAACTGTCGGAACGCCAATGCGCGCCGCCTGCACCACTGGCCCGGCGATGTATGGAAAACCGCTTGAAGTGCCGACGCTCAGAACCAGATCCACGCCCCGGTCCAGGGCCGCCTCCAGCTGCTGCAGCGCCGGAACCGGCAGCATCTCGCCGAACAAAACCACCTCCGGTCGCACGGGTCCGTGGCAGTCCTCGCAACGCGGTGGTGCCTGCAGGGCATCGTAGTCCTGCACCTGCCACCGGCACGCGCACTCGTCGCAGAGCAGACGATGCAGATTGCCGTGAATCTCGATCAGTTGGGGCTGAGCGGCCTGGCGATGCAATCCGTCCACGTTCTGGGTCAGCACCGTAAAGGACTGGAAATGGGTCGACATGCGCGCCAGTGCCAGATGGCCGGCATTGGGCTGCGCGCCGCGACAGGCCGCCTCGATCTGCAGCAGGTATTTCCAGGTCAGTTGAGGTCGCTGACGCAGCATCTGACCGGACAACGCCACTTCGATAGGTACGCCCTCTTCGGTAGCAGCCTCCTCGTAGAGCCCGCCGATTCCGCGGTAGGTGGGCAGACCGGAGTCGGCCGACAAGCCGGCACCGGTGATCACCAGCACGCGCCGGGCGCAGATCAACAGCTCTGCGGCGCGGTCCAGCGCCACTGCCGGGGTCATGGCGTGGAACGCGCAGCCGAGCGCGCGCAGACGTTGACTTTCATGATCCGCATTCCAGCACATTGCCCGGCGCCATGCCGCTCGAACCGGCCCACGGCCGGTTTGACACGTGCAGGCCCTGCGCGACTGGGCCTTCGGACTGCTTGCGTCACGTGCGCGAGAAGCAGCACCGTTTCGAGCGGCATTGGGCAGCCACCGTCTCCCGTGCGCTGCGCCCGGGCACGGAGCAACAGCGCTTCGACACGGCAGGCGACGCCGACAACCTCGCACGCGCCATCGTCGTGCCGATGCAGTCCGTGCTCCTGCCGCTTCGAAACAGCCCCCCGAGGACGTGCGCCGGATGATGGCGGTGCAGGTGCACACAGGGTTTCGCGCCAGTGCCCGGGACCGCGATCTGGTGGCCTGATCCGGACGAGATCCGGTGAAGTACCAAGGCCGGGTTCAGCGTCCCGATCCGATCATCGTTGCGGCCAGGGCGGGCACCGCGTTCATGCGTCGCCCGCGCGCCGGCAAACTGCGGAGACTGATTGCTCCGCGAGGTAAGGGGCTTGCCTGCGCGGTATCGGCAGCGGGCCTGCAAAGGCCCCTCCCCCGCAGTTGCGCGCACATCAGCACGCTGGCTGGCGATGAACCCGGGAACGCCGGTTCGACGTCACCAGCGGAGGATGGGCATCGGATTCCAGGGCTTCGTGAGCAGCTGCTTTCCGGAAAGCTTCACCAGCAGGAGGTGGAAGCCGGCGTTCGGAAAAGCACTCCAGATCTTGCGCAACTTCACCCGCGGAATGCCGCAGGTAATCGCGCCGTGCAGCACGTCGATCCAGTCCGCCTTGCGAAACGCCTCAGAGATCGGGTTCTCGTCACCGGGCACTGAAGTGATCTTGTGATGCCAGCGGACCATTGCGCCCACGTCCTGCTTCCACTCGGGACGGCCGATCTCGTCGAGATAGACCATGGCCCGTTGTTCCGATGGCGCGAGGTAGTCGAAGGTCTTGTCCGCCCAGACGCCGATGTCGTGGAATGCTCCGGCGATTGCCAGCTTCTCCAGCGCCCCTGCGTCCGGCGGAAGCAGCAGCGCCGCGATGTTGATCACGCGGTACACGTGATTGGTGTACGCGCGCCGGTTCGGCCCGAAAGCTTCGGCATGGCGCTGCAGCAAGGCATCCAGGGTGGGAATCGAACGAATCATGAGCCTTGAGTCTCCGGTTCCGGGTTGATCGGAAGCAGATTATTCACCCCTGACCGCGGAAAGCCATTTGCTAATGTGCAATCTCCGAATGCATTAACGCAGCCGCGATGACCAGGCACGCCACGCGAGTCGACTGGAACGATATTCCGCTGCTGCTGGCCATCGCCCGCGAGCGACAACTGCGTGCAGCCAGCGCCCGCCTGGGGGTCGATTCGTCGACGGTCAGCCGACGACTCGCGGCGGCAGAAGAGCGGCTTCAGACGCGACTTTTCGTTCGTGATCCCGATGGATACAAGCCGACCGACGCCGGACGCGCCTTCGTCGCCAAGGCCGAAGAGATCGAAAGTCTGGTCGTCTCGCTCTTTTCGGTGATCCGGAGCACCGGCGATGAGGTCAGCGGTACGGTGCGCATCACCTCGGTCGACGCCCTGCTCAACGACTGGCTGACGGCGCGACTCCCAGGGCTCAGGGAGCTATACCCGGGGCTCGAAATTCGGCTGACGGCAGAGAATCGCAACCTCTCGTTCACACGCAGCGAGACTGACATCGGACTGCGCCTGGCGCGGCCCACCGAGGATGCGGCCATCGTGATGCGCCGCGTCGGCAAACTGGGCATGGCTGTGTACGCGGCGGCCCGGTTTGGCGAGGTTCTGCAGGATCAATGGAATGACGTTCCCTGGATCACCTTTGACGATGACCTGGCAGATGTTCCAGAGATGCGGTGGCTGCGAACGGCGGCGCCGCGCGCCATCTCGCATTTGCGTTCCAGCTCGACGCCCATCCTGATCGAGGCCTGTCAGGCAGGGCTGGGTCTGGCCATCTTGCCGTGCGTGTCCGCACACGCTCGCAAGCTGGTCCGGCTGACACCTGCAACGGTCCATGAACGGGAAATCTGGCTGCTGGCACACCGCGATACGGCCAATATCCGACGCTTTCGTGTCGTCTCGGACTGGATCGCCGGGCAGATCGCGGAGGACGAGCGGCTGCTTTCGGGCGTTTAGGTCCACGTCGGGTCAAGGTCGGATCGCTCTGACCTCCTTCAGGAAATCACGGCGCTGGCCGCAATCTCGTGGCCATCTGTCCCCCTTGAGGCGCACTCGGACCGTCCGTGTGTGCCACCGGTTGCGCGGCACCACGGAACTGCCGGGTCGAGTCGAACCTCAGTCGCAGCGATGCTGAAGGTCGGCGGGGTCTTCCACGCAGGTGTCGGCACCGCCGCCACCGTTGATCACATCACGCCCCTGGCCGCCATCGAGCACATCGTCTCCGGCTGCACCGAACAAGTGGTCCGGGCCGTCGCCGCCGATCAGCACGTCATTGCCGTTGAGGCCCAGCAGCAGATCAGCGCCGCCGCCGCCGTCGATGCAGTCGCCCTTGCGTCCGCCGATGATCAGGTCGGCAAACGGACTGCCGTGAATCACGTTGCGCAGGTGGGTGCGGCCATTGATGATCTGCGGCAGCCCAGCCTCACGCCGGTCGACGACGTGGTCCCCGGGACCGGCCACGCAGGCCAGGCCCTGCTGCGCAGCCGGCAGCAGGAACGAGGCGATGTCCGGATCGTGATCGCTGATCTGATCGGGGAACTCGGCGTTGACGTGCACGGCGTCAAACTCGGCCGCCACCTCTGGCGCCAGCAGCGCGGCGCTGACCACGATGTGATCCAGCGCCTGGGCGTTGCCTTCGAACACATAGCTGTAGCGTTCCACAGGTTCCGGTTCCAGCGCCTCGGCCAGATCGAACAGTACCGGCGTGCCGGGACTGTCCTGTTCGGGCGTGGCACCGGCAGCAATCTCGCCGCTGAGAATCTTCAGCGGCCGGTTGAAGGTGAACTCGTTGAGATCGCCCACCACCGCGATGGCAGCGTCGGCCTGCTGCGCGAACACGCCGTCGACGAAAGTCTTGACCACCAAGGCCTGCGCCGAGCGCTTGTCCTCGGAGCCGTTCACGAACGGCTGGCTGCGCCCCAGGATGGGCGAACTGCCTCCCTTGGACGACCAGTGGTTGTTGACCACCACCAGGCGTCGGCCGTTGAACCCGAACACTGCCGCCAGCGAAACACGGGTGGCATCCCAGGCCGGGCTGACGGGGTCGATGCGGCCGGGCGAGTAGGTCAGCGCCAGTTGGCCGTCTGCATCCAGGGTCGCCGTGGTGGCGTCCAGCGTGCCACCGGTGCCCAGCGTGCCGCGCAACAGGTCGCCGCGGTCCTCGTTGTAGAGGTAGGCAACGCGGATGTTGCCGCTGGGCTGGCCGCCTTCTGCGTTGTCCTCGGGCGCTATTTCCACCGCGGTATAGGCCGGCCCGCCGGCGGCGACGATCAGGTCGGACAACAGCGCCAGGGTCTGCGTCGCCACCACGGTGCCGTCGTCTGCACAGCCGCTGTCGTCCTGCACCTCCTGCAACGCCAGGATGTCCGGCGCGCCGAGGTGATCCACGATCTGCCGTGCCACCGCCGCGAAGCGGCCGTCGGCGACGTCATCGTCATCAGCCGAGCCGTTGCAGATGTCGTCGTCGTTGATGTCCAGATTCTCGACGTTGTAATTGGCCAGTGTCAGGCGCTCGCCGCCGGCCTGGACCTGCGCCACCTCGCGCTGCAGGCCGCCGTCGGCGAACGACGGCGCCGTCGCCGGCAGCACTTCGAAGTTGCCGAAGTTGTAGGTCACCACGCCCCGGATGCGGGAGGCGATATCACCGACCTTGGCCACAGGCATGTCGCCCTGCGTGGCGCGGAAGTATTCGTCGTCGATCTGGATGCGTTCGGGGTTGTAGTCCACGGTGCCGGCCGCGTCGTGGTTGAGCGATATGCCGCCGCGCACGTTAAGGCCGCTGGCGCCGGAACCGCCGTCGGGCAACACGAACACCTCGCCGAAGCGGTTGCTGGGGCCGGTGACCAGGCCATCGTCGATCTGCACCCACATCCCTTCCAGCGACTCGTAGAAATCCACGCCGTCGCTGGCGGGATCGAACGCGGTGCTGGCAGCGTCCTCGATATCGCCGCCGACGGTGTCGTCATCGACGATCAGGTTCGGCGCCACACGGCCGGCGGCGCCGATCACGGTCGGCACCAGCGGGTTGGCGAAGATGGTGTCGGACTCCACCGTCACCTGCGGCCCGGTGATTTCGGTGAGGCTCAGGTTGAGCGTGCCGTTGCCGCCGGGACGAAACTCGGTGACCTGACCGACCACGCTGACTTCGTCGCCGACTTCAATGTCCGGCATCGCCGCGCCGCCGACAAACACCAGGACGCCCTCGGAAGTGGCATCGTCGCCGTCGCCGTCCGGATCCTGGAGATAGAAGCCCTTGTTGCCGGCCGACAGCTCAAAGATGCTGCTGACGATGCCGCGCGTGCGCACTGCCTGGCCTTCCAGGGGCGAGCGGTGCTGCGCACCCTGAATCGCCGCGATGCGCCTAGGCTCCAGCTCGGCGACCGGTTCCGGCGCCGCACCGGGGCTGGCCGCCACCGGGCCTTCGAAGTCGGCGGCGTTGTTGTCGGTGTCCTGCGCCTCGTCCACGCCCGTGGCGGCGAGACGGCGATAGGACTGCAGGCCGCTGGTGCCGCCCAGGGCGCCCAGCGCGCTGCCCTCGATACAGGCCCCGGTACCGATGCCAAGGCCGTCCTGCACCGCGCCGCCGGCATCCACGATGCGGATGCCCGAGTTGCCGGAAACCGCAAAGCCGGTCGCGTAGGTGCGATCTGCCGTGCCGATCAGCGACGCGTCCGGCCCGTTGCTGTTGGCGAACAGGTAGCGCTGGCCGGCGCCCAGCAGGCTGCCGGGCGGCAGGGTGGCGCGGGTGCTGGCATTGCCGCTGCCGGATGCGCAGCCCTGCAGCAGCCAGCCGCCCAGATCCACTGCGCCACCGGTGGTGTTGTGCAGCTCGACGAACTCGTCATTGCCGTTGCTGCCGTCGACGCGAAACTCCGAGATCACCACGCCCATCGGCGCGGCCTGCACCGTGCTGCCGGATACCGCCCACAATGCCGCTGTCGCCGCCAGGCGGGTCTTTCGGAACATGGTCTGTCTCCCCGTGATTGAGATCAGGAGCATGCACGGCGAGGATTGCCCGGCCTTGAAGCGCGGGTTTCGATTCAGTGAACAAATGGCGACGGCACGATGATGCGCCCCTGGGAATTGCGCCGCCGGGAATCGAGATCAGGCGGGCG
>JAJFJX010000021.1 GCA_021773655.1 Panacagrimonas sp. | reverse complement strand
CGAGCAGGGCCGGCGCTGGCTTGCCGCATGAGCGTTTACGATGAGGGCCGGCCCGATTGTTTCCCGACGCCCGCGATGCCTGCCGACCCTGCCCTGCGCCACGCCGTCTTTCCTGTCACTGCCTTCCAGCAGAACTGTTCGCTGATCTGGGACACCGAAACCGGGCGCGGCGCGCTGGTCGACGCCGGCGGCGAAATCGATCGCCTGCTGGCCGGCGTGCAACATCACGGCGTGACCCTGGAAAAGCTGCTGGTCACCCACGGCCATCTCGATCATGCCAGCGCAGTGGGCGAACTGGCCGAGCGCCTGGGCCTGCCCATCGAGGGCCCGCACCCGGGTGATCGATTCTGGATCGACCTGCTGCCGCAGCAGGCCGCACAGTTCGGCTTTCCGCCGGCACGGGCGTTCACCCCGGACCGCTGGCTGCAGCACGGCGATACCGTCCGCGTCGGCTCCCAGGTGCTCGACGTGCTGCACTGCCCCGGCCATACCCCCGGCCATGTGGTGCTGCACCATGCACCCTCGCAGCTGGCCTTTGTCGGCGATGTGATCTTCCAGGGCTCGATCGGCCGCACCGATTTTCCGCGCGGCGACCATGCCCAACTGCTGCGCTCGATCCGCGAGCGGCTGTTCCCGCTCGGCGACGATGTGCGCTTCGTGCCCGGCCACGGGCCGATGAGCACGCTGGGCCGTGAACGGCGGTTCAATCCCTTCGTGGCCGATGCCTGAGGGTCTCTGACCGCCGGCGCTGTTGGGTGCCGGCGCGCGGGAGCCGGCGCCGACGGCGCCGCACGCCGAACACCCGGTTCTTTGGCGGCGCACCGATGGTCCCGAGCGCCAGGCTGGGGCCTTCATTTTTTGCGCCTATGCCACCAGGGGCGCGAACAGCTCGTCGATTTCGGCTTCGTCGAAGTGCAGGCTGACACTGGTGCCGCCGCTCATCACGGCCTCTGCCAGGGCGGCCTTGCGGCCCTGCAGCGCGCGGATGCGTTCTTCGACCGTGCCCGAGCAGATCAGCTTGTAGACGAACACATGCTTGTCCTGGCCGATGCGGTAGGCGCGATCGGTGGCCTGGTCCTCGGCAGCCGGGTTCCACCAGGGGTCGTAGTGGATGACGGTGTCGGCGGCCGTCAGGTTCAGGCCCACGCCACCGGCCTTGAGGCTGATCAGGAACACCGGCACCTCGCCCTGCTGGAAGCGATCGACCAGTTCGGCACGGTTCTGCGTCTGGCCGGTGAGCAGCAGGTGACCGATGCCGCGCTCGACCAGCGCCTGTTCGATCAGGCCGAGCATCGAGGTGAACTGCGAGAACACCAGCACCCGTCGATTGGCGGCGACCAGCCCGTCGAGCATCTCCAGCAGGTGTTCGAGCTTGGCCGAGGCAGTACTGGCGGCCTGCGCCTCCAGTCCTTCGATCTTCAGCAGGCGCGGATCGCAGCACACCTGGCGCAGTCGCAGCAGCGCATCGAGCACGACCACGCCGGACTGCCCGGCACCGCGTTCATCCAGCGCCTGGCGCACGCGCGCGTGCTGGGCCAGGCGAATGGCCTCGTAGAGCGAAGCCTGCGCGGCGTCGAGTTCCACCGCGGTCAGGATCTCGGTCTTGGGCGGCAGATCCTGCAGCACGTCCTCCTTGCGCCGGCGCAGCATCAGCGGTGCGATGCGCCGGTTGAGCCGGGACAGGATCTCGCTGTTGCCGTCTTCCTCGATGGGATCGCGGAAGTAGCGCTCGAAACTGCTCTGGTCACCCAGCAGCGCCGGTTCCACGGCGTCGAACTGCGCCCACAGTTCGCCCAGGTGGTTCTCCAGCGGAGTGCCGGTCATCGCCAGGCGGCGGTCGGCCTTGAGCTCGCGCACCACCCGGGCAGCCTGTGTGCGCGCGTTCTTGATGAACTGCGATTCGTCCAGCACCAGCAGGCCGAACCGATGCCGCTTGAGGGCGAGCCGGTCGCGTGACAGCAAGGGATAGGTGGTGATCACCAGATCGTGTGCGGGGATCTGCTCGAAACGTGACTCGCGGTCCGGACCATGCAGGATCAGCACCCGCAACTGCGGCGCAAAACGGCGCGATTCGTTGCGCCAGTTGGCGACCAGGGTGGTCGGCGCCACGATCAGGCTGGGCCGGCTCAGCCGGCCCTCGCAGCGTTCGGTCCAGATATGGGCCAGCACCTGCACCGTCTTGCCCAGGCCCATGTCATCGGCCAGCACACCACCCAGGCCGGCCTCGCCGAGAAAGCCCAGCCAGGCCAGGCCCTCCTGCTGGTAGCCGCGCAGATCGGCCATGAATCCGGGCGCCGGCTGGCGGGCGACGCGCGCACCGTCGGCCAGCATGCGCAGGCGGTTGCGTTCGGCGGCGATTCGCTCGCGCCCGTGCCAGGCCAGTTCGGGGATGGTGTCGAATTCGTCGAGCAGGTCGGACTGGGCGCGGCGCAGGCGCAGGGTGGCGCCTTCGGGCTGGGCGGCGATCACCGACTGCAGCACGTCGAGCAGGCGCCGCAGGCGATCCAGTGGCAGCGGCACGTGGCGGCGGTCGTCCAGCGCCGCAAGCCACACTGCATCGGCGGGTTCGTTGTCGGCGGCGACGCGCGGAAAGGCGGGATCGGCCAGCAGGCGACGCAGAATGGGCAGCAGTTCCAGTCGCTGCCCGTCGGCCTCCAGCGCCAGGCCGAGCTCGAACCACTTGCCGTGCGCCCGGCTGTTGACGTCGATCCGCCATTGTCCGGCCGCCTGCAGCAGCTCGACCGGAAAATCCGGTGCGAACTCGAGGCGAAAGCCCGCGCCCGAAAGACGCGGCAGCAGGTGCAGCCAGTGATCGGGCGTGGCCAGAGCGCCACGTCCGCGTTCGAGCACGAAATCGCCGGCCTGCAGCACCGGATCGCGGTCGAAGTAGACGCCCTCGAGCTCGGCAGCGTCGGTCATGTGCAGCTCGGCCAGGCGTTCGAGTGCGTCGAGTTCGGCACTGCTGTTGCGGAACGATTCGTTGACCGGCTCGGCGCCTCTACGCTTGCGCGAGGCCATCGGCCCGAAGCGCTGCCCGGCGTAATCGAAGCCCAGGCGCGCGGCCCCGATGGGGCGACGATCCGGCTTGCCGCGAAACCAGGCCTGGATGCGGTGGGTGAACAGATGCAGACAGGCTTGCGGCACGATGCGCTCGTGCGAACCCTCCACGCCGGACGCTGCAGGCGAGGGCGCCTGGTCCAGCAGATCGAATGAACCTCCGGTCGGCATTGCGGCAGACACAATCTTCCAGGTTAAGGGGAAGAGTGTAGCCGCCCGAAGCCGAAGCGGAAGTGCGGGATGCCCCCCGGCCCGGTCAGTTCACCGGCAACGCGTAGGTGCGATCAAGGTATTCAAGGATGCGCGCCGACTCGTACATCGCCACGCCGGTGTTGGGATCGATCAGATAGGGCACCTGGACCTTGCCGGTGTGCTGCATCAGCCAGGCACGGTTGCGGGTGGTGTCCGGCCGCCCCTTGAACAAGCGGTCGCGGAACAGCGGCGGACCCAGGTCCTTCCACCCTCCCTTGCCGGTGTTGTGCAGCAGATAGGGCAGCTCCAGTTCGCACAGGCTTGCGCGCACCGGCTTGGAAAAGGGGCTGGTTTCGAAGCTGTACAGCTCCAGCGGCTCGATGGGAGCGATCGAGCGCCGCGCATTGAGTCCGGTGATGCCGCGCCTCCGCAGCATGGCCAGCGACGACAGGCTGGCACCGGCCACCGCCATCGCGCGGCCCAGGCCAGAACCACGACGCGGGTCGCCGTCGCCGTAGGTGCGCCACAGGTAATCGATGATGTCGGCCGACTCGTGGAGCGCGATGCCGGTGTTGTCGTCGATCAGCAGCGGAAACTGCGCCTTGCCGCCGTGGCGCTCGGCCTCCGGCCGGTAGCGCGTGCCGCCTTTCGGGCAGGGCAGGATCAGGGCGTCCAGATCGAGTTCGGTGAGTGCTTCTCGCACCAGCCGGCAGTAAGGGCAGGACTCGAACTCGTAGAGCTTGAGCGGCCGGACCGGCGGTTCGGCGGCGCGCCGCACCAGGGTGCCGCGCCAGCCGCGCGCGGTGGCGCCCAGCAGGTTTGCAAACAGGTCTGCCGGGGTGGTCATGCGGACACCTGACTGTGACTGTCGTGGGGATCGAGTCGAAGTAGAAAGGCCACCGGGAGGACCGGCGACCCTCCGGGGGCCGGCAGTCTGACCGCAGTCCGGGTCGGGTTCCAGCACCGACACCCGCCCCCGTCGATCCGACCGGACCCTCCGGCGTGTGCTTGAACGGGCCGGCACGGGCTTCATTGCCGCCGAGGCTCTACGTCCAGAGAACACGCAGAAAACCGGCCTTTACGCAGGATCGCGCCTGCCCGAAGGCGCGGCCCTGCTGCAGTGCCTTCCAGAGCCCGGCCGCAAGCGGTTAGCCTGCGCGTTTACCCGTCGTCATCTGCTCCCGGGCAGGGGCTCGCAGGGGCCCGCAGGCGTCCGGACGTTCCGGCGTCCGAGGCGAACGGAAATCAGGGGCGTGCAGGGCCCGCCAACGTACGCAGATGAAACCAGCAGAGAAAGCCGCCCACACCCCCCTGATGCAGCAGTACCTGGCGCTCAAGGCCCAGGTGCCGGAGCTTCTGCTGCTGTTCCGCATGGGTGACTTCTACGAGTTGTTCTACGACGACGCCCGGCGCGCCGCGCGCCTGCTCAACATCACCCTGACCACGCGCGGCGAATCGGCCGGCGCGCCGGTGGTGATGGCCGGCGTGCCCTATCACCAGCTCGACACCTACCTGGCGCGCCTGATCCGGCAGGGCGTATCGGCAGCCATCGCCGAGCAGGTCGGCGTGGTGGGAGCGGACAAGGGGCCGGTGCGCCGCGAAATCGTGCGCGTGGTGACCCCGGGCACGGCCACCGACGAGGTGCTGCTGGACCCGCGGCGATCAAGCCTGCTGGCGGCGGCCTGCTGCGTGAACCAGACCTGGGGCCTGGCCTGGCTGGAGCTGTCCTCCGGACGCTTCTGCCTGAGCCAGAGCGATTCGGAACGCGACCACGGTGCCGAACTGGCGCGCGTGGCACCCAATGAACTGCTGCTGGCCGAAGGCACGACGATCGACACCATCGGTCTGGCCTGCGTGCGCCGCCCGGTCTGGCAGTTCGACCCGGCCTCCGCACGCCGCCTGCTTTGCGAGCAGTTCGGCACGCCCAGCCTGGCCGGCTTCGGCTGCCAGGACCTCGACGCCGCGGTGGCCGCCGCCGGTGCGCTACTGCAATACGTGCAGGAAACCCAGAAAGTGGCGCTGGGCCATCTGCACGGCCTGCGCGTCGAAGCCCCCGGGGACAGCCTGATTCTGGACCCGGCCACGCGGCGCAACCTGGAGATCGACCGCCGGCTGCTGGGCGAGACCGACCACACCCTGCTCAGCGTGCTCGACCGCTGCATCACGCCCATGGGCTCGCGCGCCCTGACCCGCAGTCTGCTGCGGCCGGTGCGCGACCCCGTCGAGATCGGCCAGCGCCTGGATGCCATCGAAGCCCTGCTGCCCCCGGCCTGCCACGGCGGCCTGCGCGAATCCTTGCGCGGCGTGGCGGATCTGGAGCGCATCCTGGCGCGAGTGGCGCTGCGCTCGGCGCGCCCACGCGACCTGCTCGGCCTGCGCGACACCCTGGGCGCACTGCCGGCGATCCGGGCGGCGCTGGCCGAGCTGCCGGGCACGCGCCCGCAACAATGGCGCCAGCACCTTGGCGATCAACACGCCTGGGCCGATCGCCTGGGCGCGGCGCTGGCCGATGCCGCGCCGGTGTCGGTGCGTGAAGGCGGAGTCTTCCGCGACGGCCACGATCCGGTGCTCGACGAGCTGCGTCGCATGTCCACCCATGCCGACGGCTTTCTGGTGGAACTGGAGGCACGCGAGCGAGCGCGCACCGGCATCGAGGCACTCAATGTCGTCTACAACCGCGTGCATGGCTTCTACATCGAGATCGGCAAGACCCACGCGCACAAGATCCCTGCCGACTACACCCGCCGCCAGACCCTGACCCACTACGAGCGCTACATCACCGAGGACCTCAAGCGCTTCGAAGAACAGGTGCTGTCGGCACGCGACCGTGCCCTGGCCCGCGAGCGCGAACTCTACGACGCCCTGCTCGACGACCTCGGCGCGTCGCTGGCGCCCTTGCAGGCCGTGGCCCAGGCGCTGGCCGACCTCGACTGTCTGTCCGACCTGGCCGAGGCCGCCACGCGCCTGAACTGGTCACGACCGCAGTTCGTCGAGGCGCCCGGCATCGACATCCAGGCCGGACGCCATCCGGTGGTGGAGCAGCAGCTGCGCGACCCGTTCGTGCCCAATGACCTGCACCTGGATGCACAGCGCCGCCTGCTGGTCATCACCGGTCCCAACATGGGCGGCAAGAGCACCTACATGCGCCAGACCGCACTGATCGTGCTGCTGGCCCATGCCGGCTGCTACGTGCCGGCGACGCAGGCGCGGATCGGACCGGTGGACCGCATCTTCACCCGCATCGGATCGCGCGACGACCTGGCCGCCGGGCAGTCCACCTTCATGCTGGAAATGACCGAGACCGCCAACATCCTGCACAACGCCACCGCCCGCTCGCTGGTGCTGATGGACGAGATCGGCCGCGGCACCTCGACCTATGACGGCCTGTCCCTGGCGCGCGCGGTGGCCGAACGGCTCGCCTCGGTGGTCGGCGCCTTCACCCTGTTCGCCACCCACTATTTCGAACTGACCGAACTCGCGGGACTGCTCTCCGGTGTTAAGAACGTCAACGTCGAGGCCCGCGAGTGGACCAACGCCGAGGGCCGGACCGAAGTCATCTTCCTGCACAAAATCGCCGAGGGCCCGGCCGACCGCTCGTTCGGCATCCACGTGGCCGAGCTGGCCGGACTGCCGAAGGAATGCCTCAAGCGCGCCGGCGAGGTGCTCCACGGGCTCGAGAACGAGGCCCGCGATCCGGCCCCGGCCGCGCGGACCGAACCCGCGCC
>JAJFJX010000003.1 GCA_021773655.1 Panacagrimonas sp. | reverse complement strand
CCGGCCTGGCGCATCATCCAGACCGGCGTGCGATCCACCGGCTGGCGTGCCAGTGCACGCAGGAAACGGTCGTTGCGCAGAGTTCTCATGATTTTCCGTATGGACGGCGGGGTTGGCAGACGGCAGTTTACCGGGCATGTCCCGAGTCGAACGCTGCGCCTCGATAATCCATCTGGCCTGGCGCCGGCCCGGACCGCGCCGCCAATCGGCATCAAACAAGAACAACCAAGAACAACCCCCCTGGAGGAAACATGCTGATCGGTGATCGACGCGGCCGCGGATCGTGGCTTCGGTCACGCACCTCGCCGACGCTGCTGGCGGCAATGGTCGTGGCGATGCCCCCGACAGCCCTGGGTGCCGAGGATGGCGAGCCGGCCCCGGACCGCCAGGCAATGGAAGCGCCCCGCACCGAGACCGTGACCGTGACGGCCACCCGCGTCTCGGAGAATGCGTTCGAGATCCCGGCATCCATCGACGTCATCGGCGGCCAGGCCCTCAACGACGGCACCCTGGGCGTGAACCTTTCGGAGGGCCTGGGCGGCGTGCCGGGTCTACTGGCACGCGACCGCCAGAATTACGCCCAGGACACGCAGATTTCCATCCGTGGCTTCGGCTCGCGTGCAAGCTTCGGCATACGCGGCGTGCGCCTGTATCTGGACGGCATCCCCGCCACCCAGCCCGACGGTGCCGGGCAGGTGTCGCACTTCAACCTCGCCACCGCAGAACGGGTGGAGGTCCTGCGCGGGCCGTTCTCGACGCTGTACGGCAACTCCTCGGGTGGCGTGATCCAGATGTTCACCGCCGATGGCACCGCCGAGCCGCGCCTCAGCGGCGGCTTTGCAACCGGCAGCTACGGCACGCTGCGCGCCAACCTGGGCACACGCGGCACCCTGGGCCGGGTTGACTACAACCTCGGCTACACCCACTTCGAGACCGACGGCTACCGTGACCACAGCCGCGCCGAACGCGAGTCGTTCAACGGCAAGCTCAACGTGGCCGTGGCAGATGCCGGACGCCTGTCGCTGGTACTCAATGTCTTCGATTCGCCCGACGTGCTCGATCCGCAGGGCCTGAGCCGCGCGCAGTTCGAGGCCGACCCGCGCGCCACCGCCGGCCCCGCAGAGACCTTCGACACCCGCAAGAGCGTCGAGCAGCGCCAGCTCGGCGCGGTGTACGCCCATGCCCTGGCTGGCGGGCAGGAGCTGCGGCTGGCCGTCTATGGCGGCAACCGCAAGGTCGAGCAGTTCCTGTCGGTGCCCACCGGCGCCCAGGGCAGCCCGTTCTCCCAAGGCGGAGTGATCGACCTGGACAGCCAATACAGCGGCGCCGACGCCCGCTGGAGCTGGCGGAACACGGTGGCCGGCAGGCCGTTCACGCTGATTGCCGGTCTGAATCACGACGCGCTGTCACAGGATCGTCTGGCGTTCGAGAACTTTGTCGGCGAAACCTTGGGGGTGCGCGGCAAGCTGCGCCGTGACGAGGTCAACGACATCGACAACTTCGACCAGTACATACAGTTGAGCGTCGATCCGCATCCGCGCTGGAACCTGATGGCCGGCGTGCGGCGCAGCAGGGTGGAATTCGACTCCGACGATCGCTACATCGTCGCCCCCAACGGAGATGACAGCGGCACTGCCGATTTTTCCGAGACCACGCCGGTGGCTGGTGCGTTGTACCGGTGGAGCAGCAACGTGCATCTGTACGGCGCCTACGGGCGCGGCTTCGAGACGCCGACCTTCGTCGAGCTCGCCTATCGGCCCGACGGCCAGCCCGGCCTGAATTTCGATCTCGGCCCGGCGGTCACCGACAACGCCGAACTCGGCGCCAAGCTGCAACTGGGGCCGTCCATGCGCGGCCAGATTGCGGTGTTTCACGCCGACACCGAGGACGAGCTGGTGGTGGCGACCAACAGCGGCGGTCGATCCACGTTCCAGAATGCCGGCCAGACGCGACGGCAGGGGGTGGAGCTGCAGATCCAGACGCGCCTGATGCCCCATCTGTCGCTGCAGGGTGCCGCCACCTGGCTGGAAGCCGAAGTCCGGCAAACCTACCTGGCCTGTACCGGCGTGCCCTGCACCGAACCCACCACCGTCATCGAAAAAGGCAACCGGCTGCCCGGCATTCCGGAATGGCACCTGTACACGGCGCTCGAGTGGGGCGCCGACGCGGGCTGGCAGGCGGGGCTGGAAGCGCGCTACCTCGATGCGGTGCCGGTCAATGATGTCAACGCCGAGTCCGCGCCTTCGTATTCGCTGTTTGCCCTCGACGGCGGATATGTCTTTCGCGGTCCCTGGGGCCGGTTACACGCCTTCGTACGCGTCGACAATCTGTTCGACGAACACTACGCCGGCTCGGTGATCGTCAACGACGGCAACGGTCGCTTCTACGAACCCGGCCCGGAGCGCAACGTGCTGGCCGGAGTGCGCATGGACTGGGATTACTGAGCCGGCGTTCCAGATCCGTCTGCGGCGCATTCAGCCGAGCAGGGCGCGCGCGTGATGCTGCAGGTGATCGGCGACGAAGCTCTGGATGAACCAGTAGGAATGGTCGTAGCCGGCCTGCCGACGCAGGCTCAGCTGCTGTCCGCTGGCCCGAGCCGCGGCTTCCAGCGCCTGCGGCTGCAACTGTTTTTCGAGGAACGCATCGGCCATGCCCTGATCGACCAGCAGCTCGCCGGGGTAGGGCCTGGCGCGCATCAGCAGGCTGGCGTCATAGGCCTCCCAGGCCTTGCGGTCGGCGCCGAGGTAGTTGCCGAACGCCTTTTCGCCCCAGGGCACGGCGACCGGATTGCTGATCGGCGCAAAGGCCGACACCGAGTGCCATCGTTGCGGGTTGCGCAGCGCGGTCACCAGCGCGCCGTGGCCGCCCATGGAATGGCCGAAGATGCCGCGGCGGTCGGTGCGGGCCGGGAAGTTCGCCTCGATCAGTGCCGGCAGTTCTTCGTTGACGTAGGTGCCCATGCGGTAATGCCCGGCCCAGGGCTCGGCAGTGGCATCCAGGTAGAAGCCGGCGGCGACGCCGAAGTCCCAGGACTCGGAATCGCCTGGCAGATTCAGCTCACGCGGGCTGGTATCGCAGGCCACCAGCATCAGGCCCAGCTCAGCGGCCAGACGCTGCGCACCGGCCTTGATGAAGAAGGTCTCCTCGGTGCATGTCAGGCCGGCCAGGTAGTAAAGCGCCGGCACCTCGCTGCGCGCAGCCTGCGGCGGCTGGAACACCGCAAAGCGCATCGGCGTGCCGGTCTGCTGCGAAGCATGGGTGTAGAGGCCCAGGGTGCCGCCGAAGCACACGTGTTCGCCGCGCTTTTCAGGATTCATCGTGTCGCGCTCCTTGCAGGTCACAGGACTCGGGACGCTAGCCTTGCGTGCCGCTCGCGACAAGGCCATGCCGTCATCGCGACGGGTGCCACGACCCGCACCCGCCGTTCCCGTTCCCGTTTCCGTTTCCGTTTCCGTTCCCGTTTCCCTTCCCCTTCCCGCGCCGTCTCGGCACGCTCGCAACTTCCGGCGCAACGCATCGGGTCCCCCACAGGACATCACCGCCATGCATCACCACCCTGAGCCTGAAGAGTCGCCCCCGGAGCGGTCCGCACCGGTCAGCGCACTCGACCCCGACCTGATCCGCGCCTATCGCAGTGCCAGATACCAGGTACAGGCATCGCCGCAGCCGTTTGTCCTGACCGTCGACACGCACAACAGCCGGCTCGCGGCGTTGATCCACACGCTGCCTGCACGCACCGCGGCGCTGGTCACGGCCTGCAATCCTGAAGGCGTGCTGCTCACGCTGCAGGAGAACAGGGTGGCGATGGCGCAGTTGCGCAGCGAACTGCGCGGCCGCTGCGCGGGCCTGCTCGACGCGCAGAACAGCGGCGCGGCGGGCGACTGGACCGAGCCCAGCCTGCTGGCGCTGGGCCTGTCGCGGGAGGCCGCCTGCGCCCTGGGTCGGCGCTGGCGGCAGAACGCGATCCTGCACGCCGTCGCCGACGCGGTGCCGCGGCTGGTGCTGCTGCGCTGAGTGGGCCCGGCGCACACCACGCGGGCAAGGCGGGCCCGATCATCGGCCAGACCGGACCCGGTCCGGTGCGTCCCAACGTTGTCCGAACCCTTGCCAAGGCCATGGAGAGCTGCGGAAAGGCGCCGGATCTCGCCGATGATGCGGAACGATCCTATCGAGCCGAGGTTTCGAATCTGCAAATAAACGGTCGAACGCAAAGAATGCAAAAAATCGAAGCCTGCGCAGTGTTCGCCACATCTGTTGAAAGACGCCGTTCTGAAATGTCCCCGGCGTCCGTTCTGCTTGCATTGCTCGGTTTGCTTGCGCCTTCGAGTCGAAACGTAGTGTCCAGGTTGAATCGAATTACCTCCGCATCTCATCGGCCGCTCTGCAGGGCCCTGGAGCGATCTCGAACAGGCGCGGCCACCGCTTGCCGGTCACCAGCAGATGGCCACTGCGCGCGTCCAGCGCGATGCCGTTGAGATCGGCCTCGGGCGGGGGCGTGGTGTCCCAGCGCAACTGCCTGCGCAGGGCGCCGAAGTCGTAGCGGCCGCGCACCTGGCCGCTGTCCGGGTCGATTGCAACCACGGTGTCGGAATGCCAGACGTTGGCCAGCACTTCACCGTCGACGTACTCCAGTTCGTTGAGCCGGGACACCGGTCGCCCCCCGTCGCGAACCTCGATGCTGCGCACCTGCTTCAGGCCCTCGGCTTCCAGGACCTGAAGGCGATGACTGCCGTTGCTCATCACCAGGTGATGCGCCTCATGATCCCCGAGCGTGGTCAGGCCCCATCCCTCGCCGCGATAGTCCAGGGTGCCGAGCACGCGCAGCGACAGGTCGTAGACCCATGCGTGCTGTCGGCGCCAGGTCAACTGGATCAGGCGGTCGCCCACCCGGGTCAGCCCCTCGCCGAAGTCCTTGGCCGGCAGCGCACGACGGCGCAGTCGACGTCCGTTGTCCAGCGACACTTCCTGGATCGCGGAAAGCCCGTAGAGCCCGGTGCTCTCGTACAGGCGACCTTCGGTCATCACCAGACCCTGCGTGAAGTGGGACGGATCGTGCGGAAAGTCGTCGATCTGCTGCCAGGTCCGCTCACACGAACGCGCCGCTTCGAAGGGCGGCTGACGCGAAGAACACGCGGTGGAAATCAGCGCGCAGATCACGCCGATCAACAGGCCCTGGCGCGCGCGATTCATTCGATTGACTTTTGGCTGCAACAGCCTAGAGTCGCGCGGGTGCGAGACCGTATCGGCGCCGCACATTTTTTTTGGGGTTGGTCAGACATTCGAGTGGAGGATAGGGAAATGGCGGTGAAGTCCAAAGCGGCGAAGAAGGGAGCGACCAAGTCCAAGGTCGCCAAGAAACCCGCCGGCAAGGCGGTCGAAAAAAAGACTGCGGCCAAGCCTGCGAAGAAGGCGGCAAAGAAGGTCGTCAAGCCGGCTGCCAAGACCGTGAAGAAGGCGACCGGAACCGCGGGCAAGGCGGTGGCCAGGGCCAAGGCTGCCGGCAAGTCCGCGGCCAAGAAAGTCACGGCCCGCAAGGCGTCGGCAAAAAAAGCGGTCAAGAAGGTTGTTGCCAAGGCCGCGGCAAAGAAGACCGAAGTCAGGAAGGCGGCCGGCAAGGCCGGCGCTGCAATCAAGAAGACCGTCAACAAGGCCAAGGCCGAAGCCGGCAAGGTCAAATCCAAGGCCCGGTCCAAAGTCGACAGTCTGGTCAAGCGCGCCAGGAAGGCGGCGCGCAACGTGGCGCCGACGATGACGGCAGCCGCCGAGGCCCCCGCCGCCGAGCCGGCGCCCACCACGGCGGGCGGTGATCCGTCGCCGACGCAGAGCTGAGCACACGCGGGAAATTTGCCGCCAGCCCAAGGCCGGTCGCATTGCCCTGCCGGGCAGCAAAAAGCTTCACAAGCTCAAAAAAGTTCGGCGGCACGATTCAAATGGGGCGGGTCACCGCCCCTTGTTTTTTGGCCTCCCCGGAAGGTCAAGTGGGCGCGCGGCGGTATCCGGGATCCCCGGTTCGGGCGCGACGTCGGGCGAGACAGATGCAAGGGTCTGAGGCCTGAAGCTGCCCCGGCAGTGCGCGACCGTTGCGGAGTCGGACGTGGCAAGCAAACGACTGGCCATCGGGATCGATGTCGTGGCCGGCGGTCGCTTTGCTGCGTATCCTGAGTTTTCGGGCCAGCACCCGGCGCGCCCTTGGCGCCGGCGGCCCGACTTCCGATCGTTCGACACCCACACCGCGTGACCTGCCCGGATCGCAGCAGCGCCGTTGATCTACATGATCGCTTTTGACCGCAGCCTGAAAGACATGCCCCTGCTCGAAATCGACAATCTCAGCGTGCGCTTCAACACGCCCGATGGCGTGGTGCAGGCGGTGGACGGCCTGAGCTTTGCTCTTGATGCCGGGCAGACGCTGGGCATCGTCGGCGAGTCGGGCTCGGGCAAGTCGCAGACGGCGCTGGCCATCCTCGGCCTGCTGGCACGCAACGCGAAAGTGGGCGGCTCGATCCGCTTCGAGAATCAGGAGTTGCTCAGGCTGCCGGAACGCAAGCTGTCGCGCCTGCGGGGCAACCGCATCGCCATGGTGTTCCAGGACCCCATGACCAGCCTCAATCCCTACCTGCGGGTCCAGGCGCAGATTGGCGAGGTGCTGCAGCGTCATCGCGGCCTGTCGCAGAACGCGGCGCGTGCGGAGAGCCTGCGCCTGCTCGATGCGGTGCAGATTCCGGACGCCGCACAGCGGCTGCGCAGCTACCCGCACGAACTCTCGGGCGGCCAGCGCCAGCGCGTGATGATCGCCATCGCGCTGGCCTGCCAGCCGGCACTGCTGCTGGCCGACGAACCCACCACCGCGCTGGACGTCACCGTACAGGCGCAGATCCTGCGGCTGTTCAAGCAACTGCGCCAGGACCTGGGCGTCGCCATCGTGCTCATCAGCCACGACTTCGGGGTGGTCGCCGAGGTCTGCGAGCGCACCCTGGTGATGTACGCCGGTCGCGCCGCCGAACTGGGTCCGACGCAGACTCTGCTCGAACAGCCCGCGCACCCCTATTCGCGCGCGCTGGTGGGCGCCCGGCCGGATCTGTCGGCGCCGGTGGATCGACCACTGGTGACGCTGCCGGGCCAGCCGCCAGACCTCTCGGCGCTGCCGCCGGGCTGCGCCTTTGCACCGCGATGCCAGTGGGCCGAGGCCGACACCTGCACCTCGGCCGTGCCGGCGCTGCGGATGCTGGGAACCGGGCGCAGCGCCGCCTGTGCCCGGGTCGAGGCGGTGGCGCGCGCCTGAGCACAGGCGGCGCGCGGCGAACGACGGGGTGAGGGTGATGAATCCGGCGCCACCGCGCGGCCGGAGCTCAAGGCAGTGCCAGGCTGCCCAGCGCAGCGCCCGGCTGCAGCGCGTGGTCGGCTCGCAGGCCCAGCGCCGACACCGTGTAGAGCACGATGCGCTCTGCGTCCTGCGCGAACAGCGAGCGTCGCGGGTCGCTCGATTCGTAGGCGAAACGGCAACCGGCGTCGTCTGCGAACGGCTCGCAGGTGCCGCCCGGTGCGAGGAAGGCGTCATGGTCGATGCGGCCGACCTCCAGCAGCGGGCGTCCGGCGACGGGATCCACGCGCATCACCAGGAATCCGGCGAAGCGCTCCGCGTCGGTCGCGCCGTAGCTGATCAGGGGAATGCTCAAGGTGCCCGGCGTGGCGGACCCGTCCGTATCTGCGAAGTATCCGAAGGCGTGCGGGTCGTACTCGGCGCTGCTGTAGCTGTAGCCGGCCTCGCCCACCGGGGGCGCAAGACTGGCGATCTGGCGCACGTCTTCCAGATCACGCACGTCGAACAACTGCACCGCCACCGCGCCAGTCAGGCCCTCGTCGGTGCCGTCCCGGCCCACGGTCAATAAATAATCCGGCCCCAGCGGCGCCAGATAGCTGGAGAATCCCGGAATCTTGAGTTCGCTGGCGATGCGCGGCGCCAACGGATCGGAAAGGTCGAAGGCAAACAGCGGGTCGATCTGGCGGAAGGTCACCACATAGCCGCGCTCGCCGTTGAAACGCGCGCCCTGGATGCGCTCGCCGGGCGCGAAGCCCTGCACCGAGGCCACCGTCGGCAGGTCCTCGCCGTCGGCATCCAGAACCCACAGATGGTTGAGGGACTCATCGCGCCCGGAGGCAAACGCCGACTCGGTGGTGGCCACGCGCAGATGACCCGCGTGCTCGGACAGCGCAAAGCGGTTCAGGAGCGAACCGGGCACCTTGCCCAGGCCCCGGTACTGCGCAGCGCCGCTGTCGG
>JAJFJX010000200.1 GCA_021773655.1 Panacagrimonas sp. | reverse complement strand
CTTGGCAAAGGCCGTGGGCAGGGTCAGACCCATTTCGATCTGCGCCTGGCTGCGATCGGCCACCAGATCGTCGAGCAGGCGACTGACCTGGCGCGCGGTGCGTGCCGGTTCGCTGGTGCCCTTCTTGAGGCCGTCGAGTTCCTCGAGCACCACCATGGGCACGAACAGGTCGTGCTCCTCGAACCGGAACAGGCTCGTCGGGTCGTGCATCAGCACGTTGGTGTCCAGCACGAATATCTTTTTCTTCACGGGTTCCGGCGTCGGATGGCATCGCAGGGGCCGCCCGGGCGAGAAGCCGGCCGGGTCCTTGGAAGCGGGGGCACGATAGGAATCAGAGCGCCTTGACGGCGGCAAGCACTTCGGCTGCGTGGCCCTTGACCTTGACGCCGCGCCACACCTGCCGGAGCTTGCCACTGGCGTCGAACAGCCAGGTGCAGCGATCGATCCCCATGTACTTGCGGCCGTACATGCTCTTTTCGACGATGGCGCCGAAGGCCTCACAGGCCTCACCATCCTTGTCGGACAGCAGCGTGAACGGAAACTGGTACTTGGCGACGAAGTTGTCGTGCGACTTCACGCTGTCCCGCGAGATCCCGACGATATCGGCACCGGCCCCGACGAAGTCCGCATGCAGGTCGCCAAAGTCCTGTCCCTCCTGAGTGCAGCCCGGCGTGTTGTCCCTGGGATAGAAATAGACGACCAGTTTTTTGCCCTTGTAGTCCTTGAAGCCGACATTGCGGCCGCCGTTTGCGGGAAGGCTCAGCTCGGGATATGTGTCGCCAACACTCAGGCTCATCGCGTTCCTTGTCGGTTTGGACGGACGGTTTCGGGAGACAGTTTCGGGTCAGGTCGAAGGCATCAGGTCTTGATCGGATCCAGCATGCCGTCGGCGTTGAGATCGTCGCAGAGATCCATGAAGGATTCGCGCAGGGCCTGCGGATGCTGGCTGACCGGCACGTGCAGGACCATCTGCACGCTGCACATCTCCGCGCCGGTGTAGTTGGAGGCGTACTTCTGCGCGGAGATCTCGGCCACGTCCACGTCCTGGCCGCCGAAAAATTCCAGCAGGTGAACCAGCAGGTCGGCCTGCTGCGGGGCGATGACATCGGCCGCGTAGGGCCGGAATTCCGGATTCTGCTCGCGCGGGCCACAGCGCTCGAAGCGCACCTGCAGGTCGAGCTTGGTGGCAATGCCGGGCAGGGCGGTTTCCAGCCGGCCCAGCGCGCTCCAGTTTCCGGAAACCACCAGATTGGCAGCGAGCCGGTCGCCGATGGGCGCGATGCGGCTGTCCTCGACTTCGCAGCCGCGCTCGCGGATGGCGCGGAACAGTTCCAGCGGCACGTTGGCCCTGGTTCGCGCAAGTACGGAAATGGAAAGCAGCGAGTCTTGTCCAGCCATGGTCCATCAGGAATCGACGTTGGCCCGCAGTGTATTGGTGCAAGGCACAAATCACCAACCAGCCGGGCCGGTTGCTCAAAAGCCCCGGGCTCGACCCTGCCCAGGGCCCTGGCGGCGTATACTTTGCGGCCCTGTTTTCGCCCTTGCCGGCCCTTTCATGATCTACGGCAGTCTGGTTGCCCTGGTGACGCCGATGCATGCCGACGGCCGCGTCGATACCGACGCCCTGGACCGTCTGGTCGACTGGCACCTGGCCGAAGGCACCAATGCCATCGTCGCGGTCGGCACCACCGGCGAGTCGCCGACGCTGGACGTCGACGAACACATCGACGTCATCCGTCGGGTCGTGCAGCGCACCGCTGGCCGCGTCCCCGTGATCGGAGGCACCGGCGCCAATTCCACCAGCGAGGCCATCGAACTGACCCGGGCGGCCCGGGACGTCGGCGTCGACGCCGTGCTGCTGGTGTCGCCCTACTACAACAAGCCCCCGCAGGAGGGCCTGTATCGCCACCACCGGGCCATCGCCGAGGCGGTGGAGATTCCCCAGATTCTCTACAACGTGCCTGGTCGCACCAGCGTGGACATGCTGCCGGCCACCGTGGCGCGCCTGGCACAGGTGCCGAACATTGTCGGCACCAAGGAAGCAAAGGGCGACCTTGGGCGGGTGCGCGAGCTGGTTTCGCTGGGCCTGCCCAGGGATTTTGCGCTGTACTCCGGAGACGATGCGACAGCGCGCGAAGCTCTGTTGGCCGGCTTCATCGGCAATATCTCCGTGACCGCCAACATCGCCCCGGGGGCCATGGCACGAATGTGCAAGGCCGCACTGGCCGGAGATGCCAGGCTGGCCGCGGAACTGGATGCCCCGCTGGCCGGTCTGCACCGCGATCTGTTCTGCCAGGCCAGCCCGATTCCGGTGAAGTGGGCGCTGGCGCAGATGGGGCGCATCGGCACCGGCATCCGCCTGCCGCTGGTCCCGCTGGATCCGAGTTTCCACCCCACCGTGAGCAAGGCCCTGGGCCAAGCCGGAGCGATTTGAAGATGAGAGTGGTTTTGCTGGTCGCCTGCTGCACCCTTTCCGCCTGCGGCGTCAATCGCTACTGCGTCACCCAGCAGAGCTACCAGGTCGCTGGCGTGGTCCCCGAACTCAAACCCGTCGGCGAGCTTGACCTGCCGCAATCCCCCTCGGCCCTGCGCCTGCCGCCGCCGCCAGCCAATCGGGTGCCCTTCGGCGAGATCGGCGAGGACGGTCGGGTTTCCTGTCTGGACCAGCCCCCGTCGATGCCGGAAACGGCAGTGCCGGAGCTGTAATCCGGGCGTCGGCATCCGTCTGCTTCGAATCTGTTTGCGATTCGCCTGAGTGCAGCGGCCGGCCATGGCTGCGGCTATAATCGCGCCCCCGGAGAGATGTCCGAGTGGTTTAAGGAGCACGCCTGGAAAGCGTGTATACGGGTCAAACCGTATCGAGGGTTCGAATCCCTCTCTCTCCGCCAATATGGCGTCCCGTCTCACGCCGGGAAGTACCAAGCCCCTGAGAAATCAGGGGTTTTTCTTTTGGTCTGAAGTTCTCGGCCCTCGTGGCGACGTATATCGGCAAGCGGGGTTGTAATTTTCATGCTTGTTGCCGCGTGGCATGGCCCTTACATCTGTGAAACATAATATCTAGATAAATCAATTATCTGCAGAGTTTCTGCCATGCGTGCCGACATGCTTAAGCGCACTGGTGTCGTGCACGCTGTTGCCTTCGACGCCTGTACCTGTAAGGGGCAAAGTCAGGGGCAAGGTCCACCATCATGATTGGCAATGATTCCCAGCCAGTGTCATTCCCGCGAATTCCGGAATCCGGAGGGCGCGAAAGGCTCTCTGCGCAGAGCACATCAGCCGGCCCTGGTTTCCCGCCTTCGCGGGAACGACGCCGTCCGAGGCGCGCCAATGTCCGAGGCCCTCACGACCGCCACGCCCAAGCAGATAACGCGCGATCAACCTAGAGGGGCTGTGACGTCGGTTCGGGGGCGGCTTCGCCTGTCAGTGATGGCGTCGACAATGCGTCGGTCTGCATGCTGCCCGGTACACCGCCGGGAATGCCGCCGGAAATCCTGCCATCCGCGCCGGCATCCAGGCTGCCGGCAATCATCGGTTCGACCTGCTGCGTCCGCACGGCGCCGATCCGGGCTTCGGGTTGTCCAAGATCAGTCTCGTCCGGCTTGACCGTGGGGGTGACGGTGGGGGCGATGGTGGGAATGACGGTGAGGGGGGCCGCATCCTGAACGGCGAACTGGCGCCCGGCCACCTGGACCACTGCGCCGGTGGCGATCAATTCGAGCCGGTCGCGCGGCAGGTCACCGGCCAGCGCGTACAGCCGTCCGTGCTGGCGCCAGTAGACGATGCGCTCTTCCCCGATCCGGTGCCAGCGCACCGGATCAGACGGACCGGAAGGCGGCTGGCCGACGAACAGGCTCAGGTGATGGCCGTCGGCATCGTGGTACTCGATCTGGTCCACGGAGCGTCCTTCGAGGTCCAGTTGACGCGACCCGGTCAGGCTGAACCCGGGCAGGTCCGGCGCCTCGACGTGGGTGCCAGTGCTCGTGGCGGTGTCGCGCGGCAGACGGATCTGTTGCGAGATCTGCTGAACGAAGCGGTCCAGTTCCGGCTCGCCGGTCGCCGGTTCCGGCGCTCGCAGGGTCCAGGCGGCCGCGCTCACCACCAGCACGCCCAGGGAAGCGGCCAAACCCATCCAGCGCCGTTGCCCGGAATGGACCTGTGCACGGATCCGCGCGGGCCGTAGCCGCGGAGGCAGGGGCTCGGACATGACCGGGTTGTAGTGGCGGCGCAAGACCTGGTCCTGGGCGGCGTAGCCAGCGATCCGCGCGGCCGTGGCCGCGTTGCGGGTCAGCCACTGACGAATCTGGCGGCCACGCTCGGAGTCCATTGCCAGGCGACCATCGGCCAGGGCCAGCAGTTCGAGTTCGGTCGGTTCGGGGTTTTGTGGAATCACTTGACTCTCCTCAGCGGCGCTCGGTGCATATCGGCCTCGGGCGTGTCGCCGCAATGATCGCGCAGGGCGCTGCGGCCGCGTGAAATACGTGAGCGCAGTGTGCCGACAGGAATGCCCAGCACCCAGGCAGCCTCGTCGTAACTCAGATCCTCCAGCGCCACCAGCAGGATCGCCTCGCGCTGATCGTCGGCGAGCGCGTCCATGGCCCTCAGCACGTCCTGGCACTGACGATGCATTTCCTGGTCCGCGGGCTGCGATGGTTCCACCACCAGCGTGTCCAGCGAACGCTCCTCGCGCCGGTGACGGGTGTCGCGAAGCCCGTTGAGATACAGGCGATAAAGCATGCGGAACAGCCAGCTTCGCAGGCGCCCCTGCATGCGCCATCTCTGCCACTTGCGCAGCGCGCGCTCCAGGCAGTCCTGCACCAGATCATCAGCGCCGACCGGATCGTGCAGCAACGCCCGCGCGTAGCGTCGCAGATGGGGGATTTCCTGCTCCAGCAGCCATTCGAATTCGTCACGGTGGTCCGTCACGCGCCATGTTCCTCGTGGGTGGTCGACGGCCATCCGAACAGATTTCGCATGACCCGTACTGAACACGAACACTTCGGAGGCGCCCGTGGTTCCATGTCCGCATGCCATGGAAAGCGAATCCATCAGCGAATCCATCAGTGGATCCGTCATGGATTCGTCGGGACCGGCGGGCCGGGCCCCGCCGCTCCGGGCCGTCATTCCGGAACACCGAAGTCCAAACAGGGACGGTATTCCGGACGCGCTGCCGGAATCCGGTTGTTGCCGGCGGGCTCCGGATTGCTCCCCTCAAAGAATGCCTCACCCGACCATCGCTCGATGCGTGCGCGTGCCATAACCGAATGGCCGAGTGCCCGGAATGGCCGAGTGCCCGAAAAAATTCGGAACGGTGGAACCAGGTGTTGCGCTGGCGTGTGTGTCTGGATGTGGACGCCGTGGCGCCACCCCCAAGTTCATCTCGGACCTTCAACTCACCCCATTTAGCAAGGAGTACCACCCATGAGTTTCACCACACGACACGACACTCTGATCGCAAGCTCGTTGCTCGCTGCATCCCTGATTCTTGGCGCCAGGGCAGTGGCGGCCGATGCGACGCTGGCGCAGGCGGAGCAGCAGGCTGCGCCGGCCCCGATCAGCGATGTCAGCGACACGCAGATCAAGTCCTTCGTCATTGCCCAGGAACGGGTCACCGAGATCAGCCAGAAGTGGCAGGACACCCTGAGCGGTCAGGAGACCGAGCCGGAGATGCGCGAGGTGCAGGAAAAGGCGCGCAGGGAAATGGTGATCGCAGTCCAGAACGTCGGCCTGAGCCTGCAGGAGTACAACCAGATCGCGATGGCCGCGCAGAACGATAAGGGCCTGCAGGATCGCATTCGCGCGCAGATGAGCAGCGGCTGATGGTGCGTCTGCCGGATCGTGGTCGGCGTCTGATCCCAGTCCGTTTCATGAAAAAGGCTCCCCGACGAGGGTCGGGGAGCCTTGCGCTTTTTTGATCGAGGCCCAGGGGGCGCCCGAGCCGCTTCCTAGCGCGTGCCCTTGGTGCGCAGCGCATCGGGGGTGAAGTCGGCCGGCGTCAGCGGTACGCGGTCATAGACGATCGACTCCTCGTTGCGGATCGACAGCGCGATGTAACGGCCGGACTGCAGGTCGTGCTTGACCTCCAGGCCGCCGGCCACGAAGGGGATGTCGTAGTAGTTGAGGCTGTGCAGCTCGTCGACCCGCCACAGTTGGTCGCGATTGTCGTACTTGTCCTGCACGTGGACGATCCAGCTGTCCTCGTCAATGAAGAACACGCGCTTCTTGTACAGGTGAGAGGTGCCGGGCCTGAGGGTGGCCTCGACCTCCCAGACGCGATGCAGCTCGTAGCGCGCGTGTTCCGGGTTGATGTGCCCGGGCCGCAGCACGTCCTCGACCTTGAGAGTCGGCCCGTTGATGACATACCCGTTGTAGGGAATGTACATCTCGCGTTTGCCGACCAGCTTCCAGTCGTAGCGGTCAGTCGCCCCGTTGTACATGAAGAAATCGTCATTGGTGCGCAGGCCGTCGGCCGCGGTACCGGGGTTGTCGTAGGACACGCTCGGTGCCAGGCGCACCCGGCGCTGCCCGGGATTGTAGGTCCAGGCCTTGCGCGGCTGCGTCACCTGATCGGCGAACTCGTGCACCAGCAGCAGCTGACCCGCCAGCCGCGGCGGTTGCTTGACGATCTGCAGAAAGTAGAACAGCAGGTTGTCGGTGCGCTGCTCCGGGGTCTTGCCCTGGTGCGAGTAAACGAAGTCGAACTCGTAGTCGAAACTGACCAGGTTGTAGTCGCCCCCGGCAGTGACCGGCGCCTGCGACCAGGAGGTGCGATAGGTGTCTCCCTTGTAGGCCGTGATGTGATTCCAGATCGCCTCGAGTCCGTTCTTGGCGATGGGGAAGGGAGTGCCCCCGTTGGTGCCGGTGAAGCCCACACCGTTTTCGACCAGCTTGACCTTGGTGGCATTGGCCCGGGTCTCGTCGTAGATGCCCTGCGGCAGTGAAGCACTGCGGCGCGTGGGGTAGATCTTCATCTTCCAGGTGGGATAGCGCTTGAACAGCGCAATCTGTCCGGGCGACAGCTTGTCCTGGTGCTTGGCGAGATTGCCGGCGTCGATGGTCAGGATCGGCTTGTCCTGGGTGTAGGGATCGGGGTAGTGGCCACCGCTTTTGAAT
>JAJFJX010000199.1 GCA_021773655.1 Panacagrimonas sp. | reverse complement strand
GCATAGCTCAGCCTGGTAGAGCACCTGGTTTGGGAGCACGTAGACCCCAACAAAATAACCAAGCAAATTCAACAACTTAAGCCCATACAACCAAACACCTAATGCCCCGCTAATGCCCCGGGCAGTCAAAAATGCCGCTGTGTATAGCCGTTTTTGACCTTCAGTTTCACATACACCCTTGCATGCATTAACTTTTCGTTAACCAATTGTTAACCAAATCAGGTAACTTTGATTTTGTTAACCATTGCGGTAGCAACACGGGCGATTGAAGCATGACCAAACTAGTGACGCGCAAGCAAGTGGCGAAGCGCTTTGGGGTGGGGCTGACCACGCTCGATAGACGGTGGCGACTGACGCCGGGTTACGAGGCGAGTTACGACCCTAAATTCCCCAAGCCTGAGCTTGACCCGACCGGAAAAGCTCGCGGCTGGCATGAGCGCGATTTGGTGGCTTTTGAGAACAACGGGCGGTTGCCAGTTCAAGCGCCAACCGGCATGGCGGCGTCTCTTGATGAGACGGGCGAGTTTATTGAGATAACGTATCGCGTGCCTGTTGGTGCAGTAGGTGATTTGGTCGCTGACAAGCTGCTTACGCGTTTCGGGCTTGATAGCGCAGATGGTGAGGTTAAATCGGCGTTGCACGATGCTTTCGTGAAGCCGACCTTAATCGAAGAAATTACAAATGCCGTCAACGCGCTCAGACAACAGAAAGCTCAGAAGCCAAAGTTGCCCGGGCCGATCATGCGGGCCTTAGATGGAAACCAGATATTATCAATGAGTGCTGACGACCTTGTGCTCAAAGGCGTCACTACACGACAGCAATAAACAGCACCCAGCGCCAGCCCAACGCGGGCGGTTAGGCACAAAAACGCCCCTCACGCGGCTATTCGTGAGGGGCTTATTTTGACCTGACATCTCAGGGGGACAAACAACCCCTTTTGACCGTTTCATTGTATCACAAGAGACATTTAAAAGCATTACGCCCAGTGTTCGATTATTGCTTTTTTTGGCACATTATTAGAATAATATTACAATAACATGCCAATTCTTAGCAAAATTTGCTCATATCGACACAAAATAAGCAATTCTGTGCCTTTGGCCTGAAGCCAGTTACATGGTTTTGCATACAGCCTGAGCAATACTAAAGCAAGCGCGGCTATTGCGCGAAGATCTGACCCCCGGCTTTTACATGACATACACAACGGCGCTTGACGCCACCCCCACACCCGAAAACCCGAACACCCCCCAGCTGGTCACCACCGTGGCCGGTAAAATTGCGCTTGCGTCGCCCGCTTACTCAGAGCCGGTGCAAGGTTTCTACCCTATCGACGTGCGAACCGGCGAACCGCAACGCGTTGGCAAGAGTTACACATACATCGATGGCGCGTTTAAAATCGCCAAAGATGCATACAACTTTACGAAATACGGCACACATAAATACGCCCTCATGGTCTCAACCGCCGCTGAAGCTTTCGCAGCCGTTCAAAAAATAGCCGATGAAGGCACAGGCTTTCTGATTCATGGCCGTGTGATTGATAGCCCCGAAGTTTCGCAATACACTAAAAAGACCGGCGGCTTTCGGCGTATCAAAAACCCGCGTGAAGCTAAAGACAGCTCGCACCCCAAGTGGCGCGGCAAAGGCGACCCTGCTTGTGTTGAGACATTCGTGCGCCGACTTTATATGGTCGATGTTGACCCAAAAGGCGACGCGTTGACCTTACTTAAATCGAAAGGGGCCGATGTTTTCAAAGACCCGCAGCGCGCGGTTGAGTTGGTCAGAACTGAATTGTTACCCCACGAATTTCGCAACGTAAAAACGCAAGTGCAACTGTCGTCAAGCGCCGGGCTAAAAGGCCCCGAACATGTCAACGTTCACGTGTTCTTCTGGCTCGATAAGCCTCGCGCCGCAAAGCAAATTAAAGAATGGCTAAACACCCAAAACCGCCGTTTGATGACCCGAGGCATTTACGGCAAAGATGCAAAAGGCAATGTACGCGCGAACATTCTTGACACGTCAGTTTTGGAATGCATTCAACCTTTGTTCATCGCGCCGCCGGTATTTGAAGGCTGTAAAGACCCGGTGCCCGAACGTTGGTTTATGACCGAAGGCAACCGCGAGTGTGTGTCGCCAATAATTCTTGACTTAGAAGACGTGCAAGCAACGTTTGGTTACACGCCTCGCACATCACCCAAAGAAAAAAGCGCCAAAGCGCCTACGCATTTTACAGTGACCGAAGACGGCGAACCTGTGCCATTGGGTTCGGGCTTTGTCTTTCCGAAAACATCTTCGGCGTGCATTGCTTTGCTGGGCGATGGCGACGGCCTTGCGGGTTTTCACGAAGTTATCAGGGCCGTAACTTATCGTTGGGCCCGTGAGTCGATTGTGCTTAAGCAGTCTTTCGACAGGCCCAAGGCTCTGGCACATCTTCGCGCCAAAATACTCGAAGCACCACGTGGCCCGCACCACAGTGCCGAATACGTCGAAAAGATTGCGCAGATCACCGAGATAGAGCGTTACTTAGACGGTGCGTGGGATGCTGTTTTAGCGCATGAGGCCGCACGTCGATCGTCTCTCAGAATCTGCAAGCCGCGCTTCGACGACCGCGCCGTGTCACGTGATGCAGCGCTGAATAAAGTAAAGACGGGTGTTGCCGATTGGGTTGAGCAGGCAAATCACCACAACACCCATATCGCCGAAACCGAACGCAAAAAGTTCAACGGTGAAGATCTAGGCTTGAATATACCTGTGTTGCCGCCGCACATGACCATAGCCGCCGAAATGGGTCTTGCTAAAACACACAGCGCACAACAGGCGCTTGTTGAACAAGTTGATCACACGCGCTGGCGTACTTATGTCGTCGTGCCTGAATACAACATCGGTCGCCAATGGCACGCCGACGTTGCCGAGATGTTTCGAAAACACTACCCCAGCGCAACAACACGGCCAACCGTGACTTTATTCAAGGGCGTAGAATACGAACACGACGGCGATGTCATTTGCGACGCGCAAGGTGAGCAGCGCGATGTTGTTAATCAAATCGCCAAGGCCCGAGACAAAGGCGAAGCAACAGCAACAATTCAAGAGACAGCGTGCGCAACTTGCCAGCTTCGCAAGCTTGCGGTGAAACATGGCGGTTGCCGTTATCATGCGCAGTTTGAAGACACGTCGCCCGGTATTAAAATTATCGTTTCAAGCTATCTCGCCGCACGGTCAATACCGGGCATTTTGCCAAAACACTTTACGCCTGATGAGTTGGTCGGCAGTTTCGAAGGCACAAGTGCTATCGCACCGTTGTTTGGCGTCGTGTTTGATGAGCGCTTCGATCTAACGCAAGAGGCAAAGTTGACGCTTGGCAGCCCGTATGAAATGAGCCGCTACGAACCGCACCGCGACAATGATATGTACGAAGTGCTGACACTCTTAAAGAGCGCCGCAAAAGATGCAGACGCACATGATGGTTTGTTGCGTGTCGAAAAGCTTATGACGCTGGGCATCATCGGCAATAAGACACTTGAGCCGATCGGCAAGCCGTCTAAAACGCTGCCTTGGTATCGTTGGGCGCAATCTGTAGTCTCTGAAAGACTCGCTCAAATCATGGGCGCGCTTGATGAGGTTTGCGCAAAGCCCGTGCCGCATCTCAAACACCCGTTATTCGCAGAACGTGAACGCGTTCGAACTGTGTGGCAAGTGCTACAACTAATTGCAGATCAGGCCCAAAGTGAACGAACCGAGATTTACGGCATTGGGGCTAGAACGCTGCCGGGCGATCGTGTGAAGTTCACACTACAGTGGCGTGACGTGATGCGGCCTGAGTTTGCAGAACGCCCAATACTGTATCTAGATGGCACGGCATCTGAAACGCTTGCGCCTATGAGTTTCGCAACGCGTGTCGATGGCAAAGTTGTGTTGCCAGCGGCAAAGGCGAGTTTCGTTGATGCTCGGGCCCGACAGCCGCACGCCACTTTCGTAAAAGTGCTAAACGCGCCAACAAAGATCGGCGACATAAAACGCTCGATACCTGAGACGGGTAAACTTGAACGCTTTCGCCGTGATCACCCGCTCGAACAAGTCATGCGCGCTGTCAGGCTCTTATCTGAGCGTGTCACGCCGAATGAAGATGGTTCGGCTGCCGTTGGTGTGTTCACGTACAAAGCTACGCGCCGTTATATCGAAGAATTCGGCTTGTTACCGGCTCATGCTCAATGCGGTCACTTCAACGCGCTGTCTGGCCTTAACGATTGGGCACAGGCCAAGTTGATCGTCGTGCTTGGTCGCCCACAGCCCGGCGATGAGTCATTTCGAACGCTGGCACGTGCTCACTTCGCACTTGATGTCGAGGGCACTGATCTCGATTGGCGCGACGGTATCACTTACGACGAAGACGGTTTGAGGCTTGCAGACGGCACCGGGTTGTCAGTTCAAACAGCGGTTTGCAAAGACCAGCGCCTTGATCAGCTGTTGCAGCAAGTCAGCCGAGCTTCGGTTGAGCAGGCGCTAAGTCGTGGCCGTGGCGTCTGGTGCAATGAGGCTCGGCCTTGTCTATTTCTCGACTTCAGCGATACCGTGACTGATTTTACCTACAGCTCGGTGCTCGATTGGGGTGCGTTTTCACAGATCGATGAACGAGACGTCTTAGCTCAAGGCATTGGCTTTTTGCCAGATCGGCCCGTCGATCAGGTCAAGGCGGCACCAGGGCTCTATGAAAACCGTGAACAGGCCAAAAAGGTTGC
>JAJFJX010000198.1 GCA_021773655.1 Panacagrimonas sp. | reverse complement strand
GCTGATGAGCGTAGGTCCTGACGCGGCCAATTCCCAATGCTCGGCTCGGGCGATAAGCTCCTCGCCCATGGGGACTAGGATTCTCGTCTGCGCTGCGGCGCTCGTTCTTGCCGATTGCCTGTGGGCGCAGGAGCACCTGCGGCCGGCTGGGATCGTGGTCGATGAGGAAGGGAGACCGATTGCGGGGGCGATGGTTCGCATCGTCGACGCAGATCTTGATCCAGCGAAGGTCGCCTCGACCCTGGTCGATCGCATCAATCAAGAGCACCCGCTCCCCTTCACTCGGAGCAACCAGGCGGGACAATTCGAACTGGCGATCCATCCTCTGCAGATTCTTGCCCGGCGAGATTGGCACATGCTCGGGCTGATTGTCGACAAGCCGGGCTACCGATCTTGGCGTGAGCACCTACCGCTGCCAATGAGGCGCTTCATTGGATCCAGAGTCGTCCTCACCAAGCTGAGCCCGGCCGACCAGTGTCGCATCATCGTCGAGGATCCGCGCCCGGGCATGCTCCTCGAGGTGACCATGCCGGGCAGTTGGAACGCATTCACCTCGCAGGGCTTCTTTCCCTTCGAGCGACGCTTGTACGAGATTCCCGAGGATGGTCGTCTCCAAGTTGAAGTCCCGGATCTACCGCTTCCAGCGCGCGCCCCTGCGAGCAGCGACTTCGTGATCATACGCTACGAGGGGCGACTCCTCTATCCAGGCTGTGACTATGAAACACGACCCTTGGTAGCCGGGATGGATGTTCGCTACACGGTCGGAAAAGGGGTAACCGAGGGTCGGGCGATCCATTCCACGAATGGCGCGGAACTTCAAGGACTGCGCGGTCTCAATCACTACGCGTCCGGAACCCAGGTTTGGCTGCCCTTGGATGACGGCAAGGTTTACGAGCCAGTAGAACCTCGATTGCTCGCGCTTGCTGCCAACGGGCATGCAGCAACAAATGACCTGAAGGTGAGTACCCTCGAGCCTCTGCCCGAGGCCATGAGTGGGCGCCGCCTGCGCCTAGTCAACGAACGGGCAGGTGGGATCCCTAGTGCAAGGGTCTGGATCTGTCCCATGACACTCTTGCCTCCAACGGGGAATGTGGGCGATGTGATCTTTGGCGAAGTTCATATTCCCTATGTCAGGTCCGACGGACAGGGAAACGTGCAGCTTGCCGAGGAGCATCTGACCGAGCCGTGTTTCCTGCTGATCGAGGCCCCCGGTTACGCAGCGCGCCTGGTCATCGATCCTAGGCGATTCGCTTCCATCGAGGTCGTGCAGCTAGATGCCGTGGAGACCGGCGCCTTTCGCCTGCTCATCGTCGACGAAAACGATGATCCGGTTGCCGGAGCGATGCCTTGGCTGATGGCCGGTCGTGAAGGGCGCGAGAGAGGCCTCTTCACCGTGCCCGGCCAATTCGGCAAATTCCACCTCAGCGATGAAGAGGGCATTGTGCTTTGGGAGCACCTGCCCGCAGGGACTCGCTACTACCAGAACACGGCGCATGGGAGCTTTCGGGCGGCAGATAGCTTCAGCAAGTCACCGGTCCTGAAGGCCAGGGAAACCATCGATTGGACCCTGCGCATGAATTCTTTGAGGGAGTTTAAAGTTCGTCTCGTGGATGCAGACGGAATCCCGGTGCCCCACGCAGCAGTCAAGGACGAGCGCTGGACCTTCCACAGCGATGGGACCAGTAGCGGTGAGAGCGATATGTTTGCCGCCGATGGAGAGGGCTTGCTTCGACTTTGGCGGGAGGAAGATCACGGACTGACAATTCAACAGGATCTCCCCGGCATCAGTCATGAGAACGGCAAGCAAATCGCAGCGGGTGAAGAGGTTCAAGTGGTCATCCAGAGGATCCCGAGCGTCCTCCTCGAGACCTCCGTGGATGAGATGCTGACGGATCGCGTTTTGCTGACCGAAAGCCGCATGCAGACTCACGGCAACCGGATGGCTAGGCCAACTGGCTCCAGCATCCTCCTTCGAACTCCACTGAACTCAATCGCCATCGGTGTGCACGGCGCGCCGCCCATCAGCTTCGTGCCCACAGACGACTTTCGCGCATCCGACGAGACGATCGTCCGAGTCGACCGCAGCCAGATCCGTAGGCAGGTCCCATTGAAGTTGGAGGGGCCCGGTCTGGACGGCCTCGAAAATCTCGAGCTGCGTCCCTACGCAATGAATCGGGTCGAATTCTTTCGCCCACTCGATGCAAACATGGCGCGGAAGAGCGGTGACGGAACATGGCAGATTGTGAGCCGCGACGACGAGGGCTACGACCTCAAGTTGGTGCATCCGGGCTATGTGGTCCAGGAACTTCGCTTGCCGCATGCCTCCGTCCGCGATGCGGACGCGCCCATCGAGCTGACCTTCAGTCCAGGGAAGAAGGTCAAGCTGCGCACTGAGCTGACCAGAGAATTGCCCGTCCCGAATACGGTGATGATCTATGTCATGACCAAGTCCTGGTCCCTCTTCGGATCGGGACGTGATCCCGTGCTGGTGTGCCCACTTTCCTACGCGGGAACCATTCCGAAGGGCCCTCTCGAGTTCGAGCTCCCATGTGCCTTGGAAGTGGGTACGAAGTACGTGCTCATACTGAGTTCGGGCCTCGGTCGAAGCGAAATCGAAGTCGATGTCGAGAACCTGGAACCAGAGACCATCGAGATCCCGGCGATGGGGCGCTAGTCAGCCTGGCCAGAGTGGCCGCAGGACGCTAGCTAGAAGACCGAGCAGCCGGCAGCTGCGCCCGGAGTCCCATTGTTTGCTGACACACCGGACCAGGGAAGAGTCTCGACACACCAGGTCACACAGCTGCTGTTATCGGCCAGGGGATCGGGTAGCGAAATGCTCGATCCGGCGACGACGCAGGGCGCGGTCCAGACGACGCGGTCGATTTCTATCTGCGAACTGTCCAGGAGAATCAGTTCGTCGCCAGTATTCCCAAGAGGGTTCGGATCGCCGTAGACGTACGCGGCATTCACGCCGCCGTTCTGAAGCGTATCGCCGTTGCGGGCCAAGACAATGTAGCCACCTGCAGGTATCACCACGTTCGACGCGATCACATGAACGTCGCTGCCGTCGTCTTTGATTGTCCAGCCTTGCAGGTTCACAGGCTTTGTCCTCGGATTGTGGACTTCAAACCATTCGCCATTCGCATCGCTGATGCCATCGGGATTGATCATCACTTCGGTGATGACCACCTGTGGCAAGCCGCTGTCAAGGCCGATGATCCCCTCGGCGGCATTCGACATCACAGCCCCGAGACCGGGTACGCTGGGATCGATGACCAAGACTTGCTGGAAGAAGGATCGCCCGAGCCACTCGGGATCGCTGGGCAAGACCACATCCCAGCTCGCCTGCCCGTTGACAGTCGTGAGACCCTTCGTGCGGCGCAGGTCGGTGTAGAGTATGCAGCCTGGCATCTGAATGATGTCGAGATTCAGCGGCAGGGGAAAGCTGGCCCAGTCTGTTGTCGACAGGCCCACAATGCCAAGCGAAGGGCCGTCAGGTACGTTGCTCAGCTGCGCTTGGAAGATTTCTCCGAGGATCGGGAGACTGCCTGCAGCCGCATCGAGGCTAGGAACACCGACGCTGCCAGCGCAGCCGGCCCCGGCCGGACTGTAGCTCGGTTGCTGTGCCGGGGTCTTGCCGGCGATCAGGAGCCCGAGAAGTAGAGCAATGGATGCGGTGAGGGAGTGGTGCAGGGTTACGTCCTGGTGATGAAGAGGAGGTTCGGAGCGAGATTCTAGACTCTATAGCGATCAGATGGGTCCTCTGCACAGCCATGGAAGCTGATACCATCAGTTGCTTACTCTCCTCCGCTCAACCCTAAGCTCGCAAGTGATCCCCCAAGAACTCCTCGGCACTGCCAAGATCCCCGGTCGACGGGAAGAGCTCAAGCTCTACCGCCACGACCGTGACTTCACCCTCCGTATCGCTGGCGCCGAGCTCATGTCGAGCCGCGCTCACGGTTCGGAAGAA
>JAJFJX010000197.1 GCA_021773655.1 Panacagrimonas sp. | reverse complement strand
CCGAAACCCCGGCCATGGCCGGGGTTTCGGCTTTCCGCCGTCTGTTTCGCCCTCCTGGATTCAGTGCAGCAGTTTCGCGCGCAGGGCATCGATCTGTGCGTGGCGGCGCTGTGCCTCGCTGGCCTGGCGTTCGAGCAGGGCGCGGATCTCCGGCGGCGTGTCCCAGTGCGTCAACGCGTCGGCATACATGCGATCGGCCTCGGCCTCGTCCTGCTCGACGTCGTCGAGAATCGCGCGTTCGTCGCGCCCCAGCGCCTTGGCATGGATATGCATCCAGGTCCGGTGCAGCGTATTGCCGAATGTGCCCAGGCCGCGCGGACGCCCGCCCGCGTTGCGCACCGCGTCCTGCAACTCGCGGGCGGCGGCACCGAAAAACTGCGAGTAATCCAGCAGCACCTGCTTGAGTTCCTCGTGCCAGGCCTCGTCGGCTGCGGCGCGCATCGCGCTTTCGCCGTTCTTCGCGGTGAGGATGAGGCGATTGAGAACTGTCACCGTGTCGACCGTATTCATGGCATGACCTCCAGTCCGGAATGCACCCGGCGCGCGTGCCGTCGCTCCCCGCGACGGCAGCCGAAACAGCCGATCCGGCGCGGAACTCCGGCCAGGCGTCGCCTGGCCAAGCCAGCCTACGCCGGTTCGCGGGCGGGCAGCAACCGGTGTGCAGGGACCTCCAAAGGCGACCGGCAATGTCCTTGCCCGCTGCACAAGCGCTCCGCTGCATCGCTATAATCCGCACCCTTTCCGCAACGCTGCCAGGTACGACGATGTCACTCGAACGGGTCCCGACCGGCAACAACGTCCCCGAAGACGTCAACGTCGTCATCGAGATCGCCATGAACAGCGAACCGGTCAAGTACGAGGTGGACAAGGCGTCCGGCGCGATCTTCGTTGATCGCCTGCTGACCACGCCGATGCGCTACCCCTGCAACTACGGTTACGTGCCGCACACCATCTGCGGCGACGGCGATCCCATCGATGCACTGGTGATGATGCCGATGCAGCTCACCCCGGGTTGCGTGATCAATTGCCGGCCCATCGGCATGCTGGAGATGGAGGACGAGGGCGGCACCGACGAAAAGCTCATCGTGGTGCCTGGTGACCGCATCAGCCGCCTCTATAGCGAAGTGCAGACGGTGCGCGAGCTGCCCAGCCTGATTCGCGACCAGATCACGCACTTCTTCCAGCATTACAAGGATCTGGAGCCAGGCAAGTGGGTGAGCATCAAGGGCTGGCACGGTCCGCAGGATGCGAAGAAAGCCATCGTCGACAGCGTCGAGCGGTTCCGGACCGACCCCAGCAAGCCCCACTTCTGAGCCGCCTGCGCCATGTCGCCGGCGCCACACGACACGCTGATCGTCGGTGGCGGCCACAACGGCCTGGTCTGCGCGGCCTACCTGGCAAGGGCCGGCCGCAGGGTGCTGGTGCTGGAACGGCGCGATCAGGTCGGCGGCGCCTGTGTCACCGAAACGCTCGCGCCCGGCTATCGCAGTTCCACGGCGTCCTACGTCGTCAGCCTGCTGCTGCCGGAGATCGAGCGTGACCTGAAACTGGCCGACTTCGGCTACAGGGTGCTGCCGCGCAGCCCGTCCTCGTTCACCCCCTTTGCGGACGGTCGCTGGCTGCTGATGGGGCCGGATGCCGAACTCAACCGGCGCGAGATCGCGAAGTTCTCTGCACGCGACGCCGAGGCGTTCCCGAAATACGAGGCCCTGCTCGCGCGCATCGCCGAGGCGCTTGAACCGGCGCTGATGAGCACCCCGCCGGACCTGCTGCCACTGCCTGCCACTTGGCGCGCGCGCGGCTTGATGGACCGCCTGCGCAACCTGCGTCGCGTCCGGTCGCTGTATCGCGCCCTGTCGCGGCTCGGCGACGATCTGCCCGAAGCCATGGAGATTCTCACCGGCGCGGCGACGCCCGTGCTGGACCGCTGGTTCGAGTCGCCGCAACTCAAGGGCACCCTGGCCACCGACGCCATCATCGGCAGCTTTGCACCCCCTTCGGCGCCGGGCTCGGGCTACGTGCTGCTGCATCACGTCATGGGCATGGCCGGCGGCGCGCGCGGCGTGTGGGGTTATGTCCAGGGCGGCATGGGCGCGCTGACCCAGGCCATGGCGCGATCGGCACAGAGCCTGGGCGTAGAGATCCGATGCAATGCCGACGTCGCCGGCATCAGCGTGGAAAGCAATCGTGCGACCGGCGTGCACCTGGCAGACGGCAGCGTCATTCACGCCGGGCAGATCGCCTCCAACGCCACCGCTCACGTCACATTCGGGAAACTGATGCGCGAGGTGCCGATGCAACCGGACTTTGCACGCGCCGTGCAGCGCATCGACTATTCCAGCGCGGCGGTGAAGATCAATCTCGCGGTCAGCGAACTGCCACGGTTCCGATGCATGCCGGACCGGCGGGGCGGGATCGGCCCAGAACATCGCGGCACGATCCACATCAACGCACTGCCGGAGGACATCGAGCGCGCCTTCGAGGACGCGCGCCGCGGCCGGCCCAGCGAGCGGCCGGTGATCGAAATGGTGATTCCCAGCAGCCTGGACACCACCCTGGCGCCGCGCGGCCATCACATCGTGAACCTGTTCGTGCAGTACGCGCCCTATATGCCCCGGGGAGCGGGCTGGGACGAAGGCCTGCGCGAAGCCTTCGCCGAGCGCTGCATCGCGCAGATCAGCGAATATGCCCCGAACTTTGCGCGCAGCGTGCTGCACCGCGAAGTGCTCGCCCCACCCGATCTCGAAGCGCGGTTCAATCTCACCGGCGGCAATATCTTTCAGGGCGCCATGCCGCTGCACCAACTGTTCAGCTTTCGTCCGGTGCCTGGCTGGAGCGATTACGCCACGCCGGTCAAGGGCCTGTTCCTGTGCGGTGCGGCCTCGCACCCCGGCGGCGGTGTGATGGGAGCCTGCGGACGCAATGCCGCGCAAGCGATGCTGCGGGCCTGATCGTGGCCCTCAGCCGACCGTCAGCAGCTCCTCGCAGAACGCACCGATGCGGCGCGCACGATCGACGTAGTGGACCTCCAGAATCCAGTGCTGCTCGCGTCCGCGTGCGTCGGGGCCGCGCATCGGACGATGATGATGCTCGTCGGCGATGCCCTCTTTCGGATATTCCGGAATCACCTTGTGCGGAAACTCGCCGACCCAGTGCCCGGCGATGATGCCGCCGAATTCCCAGCCGTCGCGCCGGGCCTGTTCCACGAGAAAGGCGAACATCTGCGCGCCGGTGATGTCCGGATGTGCATCGAAGTGTCGCTTGCCGATGTCGAAGGCGCGGCGGCAATCGTCGCGCAGGCGATGCTTGAGCGGATCATCACCGAGCACGAAGCTGCGCCCGAAGTCCGCCTCCCAGTCCTCGAACACCGGCCCGAGATCCACGAACACCAGATCGTCCTGGCCGATCACCACCTCCGGCGGATTCTCGTTGTAGACCGCCAGGGTGTTGATGCCGGCGCGTACGATGCGCTTGTGCCAGTGGGTCTGCAGCCCGAACTCGCGGCGCCCGAGCGCGATGATCTCGTGGGCCAGATGCGACTCGGTCACTCCGGGCCGGATCAGTTCGGCAGCGATTCGATCAAAAAGATTGCTGGCCACCGCCTGCGCCTGCAGCAGGCGGGACGCGCGTTCGGTTTCGTCAATGGAATTCAATGCCATGGCCGGTCCCCAGGGGTCTGTAGACGCGTGAATGGTCGCGGTGCGGCGCGGAGAAACAGGGTTCGGCGCATTCCGGGCGTGCCCGCGCGCTCAGGATACCGATGCCCACGTGCGGGGGAAGGCTGGTGCGGCGCAGTGCCGGCCGGCACCGCCGCATCGCCGGGCGCGGTGTTCGGCCTGGATCGTTCGCCCTACAAGAATCGGTTCAACGCAAGGGACGCAAGCAAAGACAAGGTGGACTGCGCTCACCTGTCGATGAAGGGCGACGCCCGGAAAAGTCCTTGGCGTCCTTTCCGCTCGCCTTGCGCCTTTGCGTTGAAATGCCGCTTCCAGGTTCGCGCAGCCATTCCAGTGGCCAGCTGCAGGCATCACACCGGAGCCTGCTTGAGGTGCGGAGCGCTTGTGACGCGGCGCGCGCGACTGCGGGTCCGGGTGCGCAACGCCGGCATCCGGCACTTCCGCCACCTACTCCCGCGGTCAGGCGTCGAGCAGGCTGCCCACGATCAGATCCGCGGCCTGCTCGGCGCTCATTGCGGTGGTGTCGATGCGGATCTCCGCGTTCTCGGGTGCTTCGTAGGGTGAATCGATGCCGGTGAAATTCGGCAACTCTCCTGCGCGTGCCTTCTTGTAGAGCCCCTTGACGTCGCGCTTCTCGGCCTCGGCCAGCGGGGTGTCGATGAAGATTTCGATGAATTCGCCATCGGGAATCATCGAGCGCACGAGATCACGCTCCGCGCGGAACGGCGAGATGAAGGCGGTGAGCACGATCAGGCCGGCATCGGTCATCAGCCGGGCCACTTCGCCGATGCGGCGGATGTTCTCGATGCGGTCGGCCTGGGTGAAGCCAAGGTCCTTGTTCAGGCCGTGGCGGACGTTGTCGCCATCGAGCAGGAAGGTGTGTTTGCCCACGTGGGCGAGCTTCTTTTCCACCAGGTTGGCGATGGTGGATTTGCCGGAGCCGGACAGGCCGGTGAACCACAGCACGGCCGGCTTCTGATGCTTGAGTTCGGCGCGCCGCTCGCGGGTGACCTCCAGCGCCTGCCAGTGCACGTTCTGGGCGCGGCGCAGCGAAAAGTTCAGCATGCCTGCCGCGACGGTGGCGTTGCTGAACTTGTCGATCAGGATAAAGCCGCCTAGTGCGTGATGGTCGGCATAGGGCTCGAACGGGATCGCGCGCTCGGTGGCGAGCTTGACCACGCCGATGGCGTTGAGCTCCAGGGTCTTGGCGGCGAGATGTTCGAGGGTGTTGATGTTGATCTGGTATTCCGGGGCCTGCACCCGCGCCGTGACGGTCTGCGTGCCGATCTTGAGCCAGTAGGGCCGGCCCGGGACCAGGGCCTCGTCGTTCATCCACACCAGCGTGGCCTCGAACTGGTCGGCGACCTGGGTCGGCGCCTCGGCCTGGGTGATGACATCGCCGCGCGAGCAGTCGATCTCGTCGGCGAAGCACAGGGTGATGGACTGACCGGCCACGGCCTGGTCGAGATCGCCGTCGAAGGTGACGATGCGGGTCACGGTGCTGGTCTTGCCGCCGGGCAGCACGCGGACCGCGTCGCCGGGCTTGATCGAGCCGCTGGCGATCAGGCCGGAGAAGCCGCGGAAGTCCAGGTTGGGCCGATTGACCCACTGCACGGGAAGGCGGAAGGGCTTGGCCTGGTCCAGCGTCGTGTCCAGCTCCACCGTCTCCAGGTGCGCCATCAGCGGCACGCCGGTGTACCAGGGCATGTTCGGGGAGTTCGCGGTGATGTTGTCGCCCTTGAAGCCGGAAATCGGCATCGGGGTGAAGTCGGTGATGCCGATGCTGGTGGCGAACGCGCGGTAGTCCTCGACGATGGCCTGGTACCTGCCCTGGTCGTAGCCGATCAGGTCCATCTTGTTGACCGCGAGCACCAGATTGCGGATGCCGATCAGGTGCGCCAGATACGAATGCCGCCGCGTCTGCGTGAGCACGCCCTTGCGCGCATCGATCAGGATGATGGCCAGATCCGCCGTGGAGGCGCCGGTGACCATGTTGCGCGTGTACTGCTCGTGGCCGGGCGTATCAGCGACGATGAACTTGCGCTTTTCTGTCGCGAAGAAGCGGTAGGCCACGTCGATGGTGATGCCCTGCTCGCGCTCGGCGGCGAGGCCATCGACCAGCAGCGCGAAGTCGATCTCCTGGCCCTGCGTGCCGACCTTCTTGCTATCCGCTTCGAGCGCGGCGAGCTGGTCTTCGAAGATCATCTTGGAGTCGTACAGCAGGCGGCCGATCAGGGTGGACTTGCCGTCATCGACGCTGCCGCAGGTGATGAAGCGCAGCAGGGACTTGTGCTGGTGCTGGAGCAGGTAGGCGTCGATGTCGGCGGCGATCAGGGCATCGGTCTGATAGGCGCTGGGCGGCTTTCCGGTGGCGGTGCTCATCAGAAATAACCCTCCTGCTTCTTCTTCTCCATGCTGGCGCTCTGGTCGTGGTCGATGGCGCGGCCCTGGCGTTCGGATGTTGTCGTGAGCAGCATTTCCTGGATCACGCGCGGCAGCGTATCCGCCGTGCTCTCGACGGCGCCGGTGAGCGGATAGCAGCCCAGGGTGCGGAAGCGGATCGAGCGCATCACGGGTTGCTCGCCCGGATTGAGCCGGAATCGCTCGTCATCGACCATCAGAATCAGTCCGTCGCGCTCTACCGTTGGTCGCTCGGCTGCCATGTACAGCGGCACGATGGGAATGTTCTCCAGGTGGATGTACTGCCAGATGTCCAGCTCGGTCCAATTGGAGATCGGGAACACGCGGATGCTCTCGCCCTTGGCCTTCCTGGCGTTGTAGAGGTTCCAGAGTTCGGGGCGCTGGCTCTTGCCGTCCCAGCGATGACTGGCAGAGCGGAACGAGAAGATGCGTTCCTTGGCGCGGGACTTTTCCTCGTCACGCCGCGCGCCGCCGAAGGCGACATCGAACTTGTGCAGGTCCAGGGCCTGCTTGAGCCCTTCGGTCTTCCACAGGTCGGTGTGCAGCGAGCCGTGATCGAAAGGGTTGATGCCCTTGGCCTTGGCTTCGGGGTTCTGGTAGACCAGCAGCTCCATGCCGGACTCGCGCGCCATCTGGTCGCGCAGCGCGTACATGGCCTTGAACTTCCAGGTCGTGTCCACGTGCATCAGCGGGAACGGTGGTGGCGACGGGAAAAATGCCTTGCGCGCCAGGTGCAGCATCACCGCGCTGTCCTTGCCCACCGAATACAGCATCACCGGCTTCTCGGCCTCGGCCACCACCTCGCGGATGATGTGGATGGACTCGGACTCGAGGCGTTGCAGGTGGGTCAGGATCACGGGGACCGCAGGCGTCGCGACTGGCGAACTCATGGCAGCACGGGGATTCGGTGGGGATCGGCGAGCCGGCGATTTTAGCCGGTCCGGCCCGGCGCCTCGCGAGCCCCTCGTGGCCCGGGTGGCGGCGGAGCGTAGGCACGCAGGAAAAGATCCACCACTTCATCGATGTGGGCCTGTCGCGACGCGCCCCTCAGGACGGGTCCGGCGCCCAGCAGACAACGCAGGTGATGTTCGCCCTTGAGCAGCATGAAGAAGTGTGACGCCGCACGCCGGGCGTCCGCGAACTGCAGTTCCCCGGCCTGCGACGCGGCCTCCAGGACCTGGGCGAAACGCATCATGGTGCGGTCCGGACCGGCCTCCCAGAACAGCCGGCCGAAGTTGCCCGTCCCTCCCGCCTCGGTGGCCAGCAGCCGATACATGTTGATGACGTCGTCGCTGCAGACCAGATCCAGAAACCCTTGCCCGATGGCCAGCAGACGGACGCGCAGGGGCGGGCGGGCCTGCGTGTCGAACAGCACATCGGGCCAGTGTTCCTCGCACTTGGCGAACACGGTCTGACGGAACAGTTCTTCCTTGTTCTGGAAATGACTGTAGACAGTGAGTTTCGAGACCCCTGCAGCTTGGGCGATGCCCTCCATGCTCGCGCCCGCCAGCCCGTGCGCGGTGAACAGGGCCTTGGCCGCATCAAGTATGGCCAGACGCTTGTCAGGGTCCTTGGGCCGCCCGCGCGCAGGTCGGGCTTTGGCGGCACGGGTGCTGATTTCGGTGAACGCCATCGCATGGACTCGGCAGTCGGCGGGTGACCCTGGAGTGACCCTGGGAGCCTGGGGGGGGTAGAAACGCGTGCGCCTGCGGTTTGGCCTGGCTTGGCTTGACCTGGCCTGCACGGCTCCTGCCGCCCGAACTCCTAGTGTAGTGATACCGCGGTTCCATTCACCCCGGGTCGGGTGCAATCTCGATGATTCGGAGGACGCTCACGCATCCCTGGCCAGATGCGCGGGTCCAGAAGCCCGGCCGCGCGACGCACATCCACCTGTACATGAACACGAGCGAACCTCCTGATCATCCGCTGCGCCGGGAACTGCGCCGCCTGCTGATTGCGCTGGGCTACTTCACCCGCGTGCCGATTCCTGCGGGGGTCGGCTGGTCGGCGCAGGCCTTGAATCGCGCGGCGCGCTATTTTCCGCTGATCGGCGTGTTCGTCGGCGGCGTCGCCGCGCTGGTGCTGTACGCCGCATCCGGACTTTTACCGCTGACGCTGGCGGTGCTGATGTCGATGGCTGCCAGCGTGCTGATGACCGGAGCCTTCCACGAAGACGGGCTGGCCGATGCGGCCGATGGTTTTGGTGGCGGCTACGACGCGCAGCGAGTGCTTGAGATCATGCAGGACTCGCGTATCGGCAGCTACGGCGCCATCGCGATGGTCCTGGTGCTGCTGGGCAAGTTCTCCGCGCTGCTGGCCCTGGCCGAACACAGCCTGGCGCTGGCGGCGGCGGCGGTGATTTCGGCGCACGCGGCCTCGCGCGCCTGCGCGCTCGGCGTGATGGCGGTGCTGCCCTATGTGCGCGTGGAGGGCGATGCCAAGGCCAGGCCGGTGGCCGAGGGCATCGGTGGCGCCGAATGGATCACCGGCCTGGTGGTGGGCGCAGCCCCGCTGGCGCTGGTCGCGGCGATGCACCTGATGCCCCTGCGCGCGGTGCTGTTGGCGATCCTGGCAACGCTGGCCGTTCTGGTGGTGGCGGTGCGCTACTTCCGCCGTCGCATCGGCGGCTACACCGGCGATTGCCTGGGCGCGACGCAGCAAGTGGCGGAGCTGGCGTTCTATTTCGCAGCCTGCGCGTGGCTGGGGTGACCTCGTTGTGGCTGATCCGGCATCCGCCCGCGGCCCTGCCCGCGGGCATCTGCTACGGCGTCTCCGATGTCCCCGCAATGGCGTTGACCTCAGACCGGATCGCGGCAATGCGCGCATCGCTTCCCCTCGCCACCCGCATCGTCAGCAGTCCGCTGTCGCGATGCCTGGCGCTGGCGCATGCGCTGGCGCGCGGCGGCGAGCCGCCGATCCCCGACACACGTCTGCGCGAGATGGACTTTGGAAACTGGGAACTGCTGCCTTTTGCGCACATCGAGCGCGACCGGATCGACGCCTGGGCCGCCGCGCCCTGGGATTTTCTTCCGCCCGGCGGCGAGCGTGCCGAAGACATGAGCCGCCGCGTGCTGAGCGCGCTGCGGGACCATCTGGCCGCCGCAGCCGATGCACTGGCGCTGGTGGCGCACGGCGGCCCGCTGCGGGTGATCATGGGCCACCTGCTGCGCCTGCCGCGCGAACAATGGCTGGCACTGCCCTGCGATCCCGGATCGCTGACGCACCTGCAGCTCGACGACTCCGGCGCGCGCCTGTTGCCAACTGCCTGATCTTCGCCCCGTTGCGGTCCGGTTCCCGCCGGACGCGGGTGCCTGCGTATTGCTGTCGGTGCGCGCGCGGCATTACAGTGCTCGCGCTTCAGGTGTCCTGGGCGGTGCGAATCGTCCAGGGTTAAACGGGAAGTCGGTGCGCGCTTCGCTCGATGCGAATCGCAATGCCGACACTGCCCCCGCAACGGTAAGCGAGCTGGACGCGGCATCACGCCACTGTGCGCTGTTCAAGGCATGGGAAGGCGCCACGTCCGGGATCTGATCGATCCCACACGCGAGTCCGGAGACCGGCCTGAAACATCCGATGGCTCGCGGTGGGCGATGCCGGACGTGACAGGCCCGGTCCGTGCAACTGCTGACACCGCCCTGTTCCGTCCGGACTCCAACTCCTCGATCCGTCTCCACCCCGATTCACGTCGCGTGGGGCGACGCATGAGGAGATGTACCCGTGAAACCTTTGACGCTACTGGCGCTGGCCGGCCTGGCCGGCACCGCGCAATCCGCTCTCCTGGCAGCCGACGAGCATCCGCCAGCACCCGGAATCGAGAACATCATCGTCACCGCCTCGCGAGGCGCCGAGACGCTGACCGACACCCTGGCGCCGGTGACGGTGATCACCCGCGATGACATCGAACGCCTGCAGTCGCAGGACCTGCCGGACCTGCTGATCGGCCTGCCCGGAGTGAACTTCGCCAGCAATGGGGGCCCGGGAAAATCAGGTTCTCTGTTTCTGCGCGGCACCGAATCCGACCATGTGATGGTGCTGATCGACGGCATCAAGGTCGGCTCGGCCACCTCGGGCAGCACGCCGCTGGAACAGATTCCGGTGGACCAGATCGAGCGCATCGAGATCGTGCGCGGACCGCGCTCCAGCCTGTACGGCTCCGAGGCCATCGGCGGCGTGATCCAGATCTTCACCCGCCGCGGCTCGCGCCATGGCCAGACAGCTTCCTTCGCCGTTGGCGCCGGCTCGCGCGGCAATGGCCGCATGGAAGCCGGCCTGCGCGGCGGCAGCGGCAATACCTGGTACAGCCTGGGCGCGAGCGGCCGCACCACCGAAGGCGTGGACGTACGGCCCAGCCTGGGCGAGCCCGATCACGATGGTTATCGCAATTTGGCCGGATTGCTGCGCGCCGGGCACAGCTTCGAAAACGGCGCCGAGGTTTCCGCCAGCCTGCTGCATACCGAAGGCCACAACTTGTTCGACGGCAGGTCGCAGAACCAGAGCGAAACCCGCAATCAGGTGATCGGCCTGAGCGCCTCGCTCAACCCGACCACGCGCTGGCATGCCCGTCTTGGCGCCGGCCTCGGCCTGGACGAGTCCGACAATTTTCTCGACGACGTTTTCGTCAGCCAGTTCGACACCCGGCGCGACACCCTGTCGTGGCAGAACGACCTGCGATTGCACCCGGAACACCAGCTACGCGTGGGGCTGGACTACCAGAATGATCGTATCGACAGCACCACCGCCTACGCCGAAACCGAGCGCGACAACTTCGGAGTGTTCGCCGTGTACCAGGGCAGCCGGGGTGCTCACGACCTCCAGCTGAGCCTGCGCGAGGACCACAACCAGCAGTTCGGCCGCAACGCCACCGGCGGCGCGTCGTACGGCTATCGCTTCGCCAACGGCCTGCGTGCGGTGGCCACCTACGGCACCGCGTTCAAGGCGCCGACCTTCAACGAGCTGTACTTCCCCAACTTCGGAAGCCCCGATCTGGACCCCGAGGACGCACGCCATGTGGAGGTCTCGCTGACTGGCAGCACGGCCGGATACGCCTGGGCGCTGAATGCATTCCAGACCCGGATTCATGACCTCATCGCCTTCGACGCGGACCTGGGGGCGCCGGCCAACATCGACCGCGCCCGCATTCAGGGCGTCGAAGCACAGCTCGGCACCGCCTGGCAGGCGCTGAAACTGCAAACCTACCTGACCTGGCTGCGCCCGGAGAACGACGCCGCTGGCGCCGACGACGGCAACACCCTGCCGCGACGACGCCCGCGCAGTGCACGCCTGGATGCCGACTACGAGCATCGCCGCTTCAGCGCCGGGCTCAGCCTGTTCGGCGCATCCCGGGGCTACGACAACATCGCCAACACCACGCGCCTGCATGGCTACGCCACGCTCAACCTGCGACTGGGCTGGCGCGTGCTACCGCGATGGCTGCTTCAACTCGAAGGCCGCAACGTGCTCGACAAGGACTACGAGACCGCCGCGACCTATGCCACCTATGGCGCATCGGTGATGGCCACCGTGCGCTACACGCCGTCCCGCTCCTGAACCACCCGAGGCCACCCCATGAACCCGTTCCACACCGCTGACCCCGACACCGCATCCAACCGCCTGCTCAGCCTGAGCCGCCCGACGCAATGGGCGCTGCTGGGCGCGCTTGCCGCGCTGATGATCCTCACGCGCGGACAGCACTTCGCGAGCATCGATGCCCTGCCCAGCGCGTCGTGGGCGGTGTTCTTCCTTGCCGGTGCGCTGCTGCGGCCGGCCTGGATCTTTGCCGCCCTGTTCGCACTGGCGTTCACGCTGGATGCCTCCGCCATCGGCTGGGCCGGCGCCAGCGATCACTGCTTCACACCGGCCTACGCGGCGCTGATCCCGGCCTACGGCTCGCTGTGGATGGCCGGACAGCTCTATGCGCGCTGGCATCGCGATCTGCCCGCCACGGTGCTGCCGCTGGCGCTGAGCGTGGCGGGCGGCGCGGCGGTCTGTTACCTGTTCTCCGGCGGCGGCTTCTATTTCTTCTCGGGCCGCGAGGCCGACCCGAACTGGTCGGGCTTCCTGCCGCGCATCGCCGAATACCTGCCGCGGTACCTCGGCACCCTGAGTCTGTATGTCGGCGCCGCCGCCGCCGTCTACGCCGCGCAATTCAGTTTCGGCGCGGCAACCGCGTTGCCGCTTAAGCCATGAGCCCGTCGGCGGCCGATCACGACGAGCGCGATGTTCGTCACCGCCTGCGCATGCAGCGCAAGAAGGCGGTCGTCGATGACCGGATCGCGGCGGCCGACCGCGAACGCGGGGTGTTGCTGGTGCTCACCGGCAACGGCAAGGGCAAGAGTTCGTCGGCCTTCGGCATGGTGGCGCGCGCACTCGGTCACGGCATGAAGGTCGGCGTGGTGCAGTTCATCAAGGGCCGATTCTCCACCGGCGAGGAAGCCTTCTTCCGCCGCTTTCCCACGGAACTGGACTACCACGTCATGGGCCAGGGCTACACCTGGGAGACCCAGGATCGCGAACGCGATATGCGTGCGGCCGAATCCGCCTGGGAGGTGGCGCGCCGCATGCTCACCGACAGCAGCTACGAACTGGTGGTGCTCGACGAGCTCAACATCGCGCTCAAGCATCGCTACCTCGACGTCGCTGGCGTGGTGGGCGATCTGCGTGCGCGCCCACCGATGCAGCACGCCGTGGTCACCGGTCGCGCCGCACCGCCGGAGATCGTCGCGGCAGCCGACACGGTGACCGAGATGAATGGGGTCAAGCACGCCTTCCAGCAGGGCATCCGCGCACAGAAAGGTATCGAACTGTGAGCGCCACCGCGTGCCGCGCTCTGCTGGTATCGGCGCCCGCCTCGGGCCAGGGCAAGACCACCGTCACCGCGGCGCTGGCGCGCCGCGCGCGACAGACCGGCCTGCGGGCGCGCGTGTTCAAGGTCGGACCGGATTTCATCGATCCCATGATCCTGCAGCAGGCCAGCGGCGCGCCGGTGCATCAACTAGACCTGTGGATGCTCGGCGAACTGCAGTGCCAGCGGCTGCTGTACGAAGCGGCGCAGGCCTCGGACCTGATCCTCATCGAAGGCGTCATGGGCCTGTACGACGGCGACCCGTCCAGCGCAGACCTTGCGCGGCGCTTCGGAGTGCCGGTGCTCGCGGTGATCGACGGCTCGGCGATGGCGCAAACCTTTGGCGCATTGGCGCTGGGCCTGTCGACCTATGGACCCGACCTGCCCTTTCACGGCGTGGTCGCCAATCGGGTCGGCAGCGCACGCCATGCGCAGATGCTGGCGCAAAGCCTGCCTTCACCCCTGCACTGGCTGGGCGCGCTGTCGCGCGACCCGGCGCGGGCGCTGCCGGAACGTCACCTCGGGCTGGTCCAGGCCGCGGAGATCGCCGACCTGGACGCGCGCATCGACGCGGCCGCCACCGCCCTGGGCGAGGCGGTGGACCTGCAGGCGATTGCGCGCGTGCCGTTCCCGGCCGCGGTGATCGCGCCCATCCCCAAGCTGCTCGCCGGCCGACGCATCGCCGTATCGCAGGACGCGGCGTTCTCGTTTCTTTACGCGGCCAACCTCGATTGCCTGCGCGCGCTGGGCGCGCAGATCGAGTTCTTCTCGCCCCTGCACGATGCCGCGCTGCCGGCGGTGGACGCGGTATATCTCACCGGGGGTTATCCCGAGCTGCACGCTGCCGCACTGGCGGCCAACACCGCGATGCACGCGGCGCTGCGCGAGCATCACCGGGCCGGCAAGCCGCTGCTGGCCGAATGCGGCGGCATGATGGGCCTGTTCGAATCCCTCACCGACGGCAACGGCGACACTCATGCGATGGCCGGTCTGCTGCCGGGGCACACGCGCATGCAGACGCGGTTTCAGGCCCTGGGCCTGCAGGCCATCGACACCGACAGCGGCGAGCTGCGTGGACACAGCTTTCACTATTCCAGCCTGCAAACGCCCTTGCAGCCGGCATTCCTGGGCCGAAATCCGAATGCCGGCCCCACCGCAGAAGCGGTCTATCGCGTCGGCGCGCTGAGCGCCTCGTACATTCATTTCTACTTCGCCTCCAATCCGCTGGCCGCGGCGCGGCTGTTCCTGCCGTGACGCCACCATCGCGCACACGGACCGCGAACGGCGCGGCAGGACCGAACTGAAGTGACCGCGCTGATCGCCACCATTGCGGTCCTAGCGGATTGGTTGCTCGGCGAACCGCGGCGCGCGCACCCCCTGGTGGGCTTTGGACGTCTGGCAAGTCGGATCGAGCGCGTGCTGCACGGCGGTGCGGATCGCACCGCAACCCTGCGCGGCGCGTTCGCGTTGCTGCTTGCCGTCGCGCCGCCGACCGCGCTGTGCGCCGCCCTGCTGTCGCTGCTGGGCGAGATGCCGGTGATCGTGACCGCCATCGAGATTGCGGTGCTCTGTCTGGTGCTCGGCCATCGCAGCCTGCACGAGCACGCCGGCGCCGTGCGATCCGCCCTGCGCTTTGCAGACCTGCCGCTTGCGCGTCGTCGCGTCGGCTGCATGGTCAGTCGCGACACCGACGAGATGGACGGCCGGCACGTCGTTGCCGCCACCGTGGAGTCGGTGCTGGAGAACGGATCGGACGCGGTCTTCGGCGCCTTGTTCTGGTTTGCGCTCGCCGGTGCGCCGGGCGCGCTGGCCTATCGGCTGGTGAACACGCTGGACGCCATGTGGGGTTATCGAACGCCGCGATATCGGCATTTCGGCTGGGCGGCAGCGAGGCTGGACGATGCGCTCAACTGGATGCCTGCCCGGCTGACGGCACTGAGCTATGCCCTGCTGGGTTCCAGCCGCAGCGCGTTGCACTGCTGGCGCACGCAGGCTCCGTACTGGGACAGCCCCAACGGCGGCCCGGTCATGGCTGCCGGCGCCGGCGCGCTGCAGGTTCGGCTCGGCGGTCCTGCCGTCTATCACGGGATCGCAAAGGCGCGACCCGAGCTGGGCATCGGGCTTGCGCCCGGCGCCGCCGACATCCAACGCAGTCTGCGCCTGGTCCTGCACGGCCTGCTGCTGTGGCTCGCCGCGTCGTGGCTCGTCACCTGCGGCCTTGCGGTGATGATCGATGCTTGAGCATGGCGGCAACCGGACCGCGGCGGCGCAACGCTACGGCATTGCGGCGTCCGACTGGCTGGACCTGTCGACCGGAATCAGTCCCTGGTCGTGGCTGGACGCGCAAGCGCAGCCACCGAGTCTCCAGAGCTGGACACGACTGCCCGAGGAGGATGACGGCCTGCACGAGGCCGCTCGCGCCTGCTACGGCGCACCCGCCTTGCCGGTGGCCGGCTCGCAGGCGGCATTGCAGGCTCTGCCAATGCTGCGTAATGCGCCGGCTCGGGTCGGCCTCTTTCATCCTTCCTACGCCGAGCACGCGGAGCACTGGCGAGGCGCCGGACACACGCTGGTGATGCTGCCCTCCGGCCTGGAACAACCGCCGCTGGAGACGCTGGACGTGATGGTGGTGGTCAACCCCAACAATCCCGACGGTCGGCGCCACGCCCGCCCGACCCTGCTGGCCTGGCATGAACGCCTGCAGGCGCGCGGCGGCTGGCTGGTGGTCGACGAGGCCTTTGCCGATGTGCAACCCGAACTGAGCCTGGCCGACCAGTGTGCGCGTCCGGGCCTGGTGGTCCTGCGCTCGCTGGGAAAGTTCTTCGGCCTGGCCGGCGCCCGGGTGGGTTTCGTGCTGTGCGAAGAACGGCTGCGGTCGCGACTGCGCGAAGGCCTCGGTCCCTGGACCCTGGCCGGACCCAGCCGGGAAATTGCCCGCGGCGCGCTGCTCGACCACCCGTGGCAGCACGCTCAGCGCCGCCGCCTGCAGGCCGCCGGTCAACGGCTGCGCGCGCTGCTGCAGCGCGCCGGACTGGAACCGGAGGGCGCCTGCGCGCTGTTCCAATGGGTACGCAGCGAGCGCGCCCTGCACCTGCAGGAGGCACTGGCGGCACAGGGCATTCTGGTCCGTCGCTTCGGCGACCCTGCCGGCCTGCGCTTCGGTCTGCCGGGCTCCGAGGTGGACTGGCAGCGGCTGGAAGCGGCACTCGCGACAGTGCAGGTGCAAGGGCAAGGGCGAGGGCAAGGGCACGACAGATGAACCCTGCAATGGATCGAGGCCTCAGGCGCACATTTCCAAGCCCCTGCCTGCCGGCGCCGAAATGAGGTCCGCAACCCTGATGGTGCAGGGCACCACCTCGGATGCCGGCAAGACCACCCTGGTCGCCGGCCTGTGCCGCGTGCTCAGGCGCCGCGGCGTCGCGGTGGCGCCGTTCAAGCCGCAGAACATGGCGCTCAATTCTGCGGTGACGGCGGACGGCGGCGAAATCGGTCGGGCGCAGGCGCTGCAGGCACAGGCAGCGGGCCTCGCGCCGAGCACCGACATGAACCCCGTGCTGCTCAAGCCCAACTCGGATACCGGCGCCCAGGTCATCGTCCACGGCCGGGTGGTGACCGATCTCGATGCGCGCGGGTATCACGACTACAAGCGCGTGGCGATGCAGGCGGTGCTGGCCTCGCATGCGCGGCTGTGCGCGCGGCACCAGGCGATCATCGTGGAGGGCGCCGGCTCGCCGGCCGAGATCAACCTGCGCGCCAACGACATTGCCAACATGGGATTTGCCGAGGCGGTGGATTGCCCGGTGATCCTGATCGCGGACATCGACCGCGGCGGCGTGTTCGCCCATCTGGTCGGCACCCTGGCGCTGCTCGGCGCCAGTGAACAGGCCCGCGTGCACGGCTTCGTCATCAACCGCTTTCGCGGCGACATCGCCTTGCTGGAGCCGGGCCTGCGCTGGCTGGAACACCGTACCGGAAAGCCGGTGCTGGGCGTGCTGCCCTATCTGCACGGCCTGCATCTGGACGCCGAAGACGCCATCGCCCGCGACGCGCCGGCACCGCAGGGCGAGCTGGCGGTGGTGGTGCCGGTGCTGCCGCGCATCAGCAATCACACGGACTTCGACGGGCTGCGTCGCCACCCGCAGGTCGATTTCAAGTTCGTCGGCCCCGGCCAGACGCCGCCGCCCGCCGACCTGGTGATCCTGCCCGGCTCGAAATCCGTGCGCGCCGATCTGGCACATCTGCGCGCACAGGGCTGGGAGGCGTATCTGCAAAGGCATCTGCGCTACGGCGGCAAGCTCATCGGCGTCTGTGGCGGGCTGCAGATGCTGGGCCGCAAGGTGTCCGATCCGCAGGGCATCGAGGGCCGCCCCGGCGACAGCGAGGGCTTCGGCTGGCTGGACTTCTGCACTGAACTGCGGCCGCAGAAGCAGTTGCGCACGGTCAGCGGCCATCTGCTGCTGTCCCATCCGGGCGCTCCGGTCGAGGGCTACGAGATTCACTGCGGGCTCAGCAGCGGCCCGGCGCTGGCACGGCCCGCGCTGCGGCTGCAGGACCGCGACGACGGCGCACTGTCCGTCGACGGCGCCATCTTCGGCAGCTATGTGCACGGACTGTTCGACACCCCGCAGGCCCTGGCCGCGGAGCTGCACTGGGCCGGCCTGCGCCAGGTCCAGACCCTGGACGTGGCGGCGCAGCGCGAGGCCGCGCTGAACCGTTTGGCCGATACGCTGGAACAGCACCTGGATCTCGGCACGGTGATCGGGCTGCTGCAACTACAGGAAACGACATGACCGCAGCATCCATCCTGATCCTGGGCGGCGTGCGCTCCGGCAAGAGCCGCCTGGCCGAACGCATGGCCAGCGACAGCGGCATGCCGGTGACTTGCATCGCCACCGCAACCGCCGGTGACGACGCCGAGATGCAGCAGCGCATCGCCAGGCATCGAAGTCGCCGCCCTTCGAGCTGGCACACCGTGGAGGAACCCACGCAGCTTGCCTGCCGCCTGCGCGAGCACTGCGCGCCGCAACACTGCGTGATCGTCGATTGCCTCACGCTGTGGCTCACCAACCTGCTGTGCAGCACAGACCCTGCGTGCCTGCGCGGGCAGGTCGACGAGCTGGTCGAAACCCTGCCGAGGCTGCCGGGCACGCTGATTCTGGTCGGCAATGAAACCGGCCTGGGGGTGGTGCCGCTGGGCGCTCTGAGCCGACGGTTCGTGGACAAGGCCGGCGAACTGCACCAGCGGCTGGCGCAACGGTGCGAGCAGGTGATCTTGACCGTGGCTGGACTGGCGCAGGTCCTCAAGGGCGCGCAGCCATGAGCCCGGCATCGGACTGGTGGCAGCAAGCCGTCGCCGCTCCTGACCACGCCGCGATGCAGGCCGCGCGACGACGCCAGGCCCGGCTGACCAAGCCGGCCGGATCGCTGGGCGCGCTGGAGACGCTCGC
>JAJFJX010000196.1 GCA_021773655.1 Panacagrimonas sp. | reverse complement strand
TTCCTGTTTCTTGGACCTACCGGTGTCGGCAAGACGGAATTGACGAAGGCGTTGGCGAGCTTCCTGTTCGATACGGACGACGCCATGGTTCGTCTCGATATGTCGGAGTTCATGGAGAAGCATTCCGTTGCACGATTGATTGGTGCCCCGCCCGGGTATGTGGGATACGACGAGGGAGGGTATCTGACCGAAGCAGTTCGCAGGCGGCCGTACTCGGTCATCCTGCTCGACGAAGTCGAGAAGGCGCACCCGGACGTATTTAATGTGCTGTTGCAGGTTCTTGATGACGGTCGTCTGACCGATGGCCAGGGGCGTACGGTCGATTTCCGCAACGCGGTGATCGTGATGACCTCCAACCTCGGGTCGCAACTGATCCAGGAGATGCTGGGCCGGGACGGCTCGAACATGGATTACGCCTCCATCAGGGAAGCCGTGATGGGTGTGGTCGGCAGCCATTTCCGGCCCGAGTTCATCAATCGAATCGATGAGGCCGTGGTGTTCAGCCCTCTGGGATCGGCACAGATTCGCAGCATCGCGCGGGTGCAGTCCGAACGCGTCGTCCAGCGTCTGGCCGAGCGCAACATCGTGCTGCGCTTCGACGACAGCGCACTTGATCGCCTGGCCGAGGCAGGCTACGACCCGGTCTACGGCGCACGTCCGCTCAAGCGGGCCCTGCAGGCGCTGGTGGAGAACCCGCTGGCCCGGTCGATACTGGACGGGCAGTTCGCCGCCGGAGACGTGGTCGAGATCGTCGACCGGGACGGGGTGCTGGCGTTCGAGACCCGCACGTAGCCGCCCTGACCCGGCGCGAGCGCTGAGGCCGGATCGTGGACGGTCGCCGCTGCCGGTTCAGGACGGACGCAGGAGCGTCGAGCGGATCGCGCGCGGCGAACCCATCGCCACCGGGTCGTGCATGCTCAGCACGACCTCGTTGACATGCAGGGCGAAGCGGGCGCTGATCAGCGGCTCGCGACCCTGCGTGATCGCGCGCGCCTGATCGGCAACCCCGCGGGAAAAGTCCATGGGGTGTGGCAGCGGGTAACGGAGCTTCAGTTTCGGGCCCTGGACCGGCGGGTACCGGGCCGGTGCCACGCCCGGAGCGAAGTGCCGCAGCAGCGCGTATTTCTCACCCCACTGCCTGAGCCGGGTCGGTCGCGCCACCCACACCGGGGCCTGGTAATCCCAGCACTCGTCGACGGACAGCACGCCTTCTTCGCCAAAGATCCGCAGTCCGCGATTGCAGGGCGCAACGATGCTGCAGGTCACGCGGGCGACCAGCCCGCTGGAAAATTCCAGGCAGGCAACCGAAAAATCCGGCGTGCTGACATCCAGCGGCTCGCTCGTGAGCTTGTCGGCAATCACCACCGACGAAAATGAACTGACGCGCTGGACCGAACCGAAAAGGTGCACCAGCCAGGTGACGTAGTAAGCAGCATGCTCCAGCGTGCAGCCCACCTCGAACTCGTCCTTGTAGGGCCAGGCCTTGCCACTGGCGCTGATCCACTGCCGATAGCGGCCCTTGTGCGTCATGCCGTCATCGAGTTCCGCATAAACCAGCCGCGGCGGACCGATCAGATTCTCGCCCAGCGCCCTGGCCAGCGTCTGCACGGTCTGGCTCAGGACGCTGCACGGAGCACAGCTGAGCGTCAGCCCACGGGCCTGGGCAAGCTCCACCAAGTCCTGCGCCTGTTCGAACACCATCGCCAGCGGCTTCTCGGAGTACACGTGCTTTCCGGCCGACAGGGCCGCGCGGCTGATCTCGAAATGTGCTCGGGGATTGGTCAGATTCACCACCAGGTCCACCGCGGGGTCGGCGAGCACTTTCTCCAGCGTGTCGTAGCGGCGTTCGATGTTCCAGTAGCGTGCGAATGCCTCGGCACGCTCCGGGTCGTGGTCGTATATCCCCACCAGATTCAGCTCAGGGTGGTTGCCCAGCGTATTGAGGTAGTAGTCCGCGACAAATCCGCAGCCGACCAGTGCAATGTTCATGGGAGCATCTCCAACTGCTCGGCGCTCCACCCGCTGCGAATGCGATCCAGGCAGTCCATCAACATCAGGGTATCGTCCAGCGGCATTCGCGGGCTCTCGGTCAGGCCGGCCCGCAGGCAGCGCATCGCCTCGGCAGCTTCGTCCGCGAAGCCGTCGGGCACCGCCCAGTGAAACTCGCCTGGCGAGCTCAGGCTGCGCAGTCGGCGGCGCGCCTGCGCGGCCCAGCCATAAGCGGGCCCATAACGCGGATGACTGCGCAGACGCTGCTTCCAGCCCGGCGTCTGCCCGAGAAAGTCGACGCGCCCGGACGCCGCCCCGGGCCCGGCGTGAACGCTCAGCGACTGCAAGCTGTAGACCGGGCCTTCGAGACGGATCATGCCGTCCTCGCCGACGATCCAGACATCGCCTGGCAAAGCACTGGCAAGGCTGGCTCCAACCATTGCATTGCCTCCGCCGGCAAAACCCAGCAACGCCTGGAAATCCCGATCAACGCCGGTGGGCGTGAGCACCGCCCGGCCCAGAATCGTGTCGGGCCGGCCCAGCAGGGTCAAGGCGATCGAAAGCGGATACACGCCCAGATCGAACAGCGCACCGCCACCCTGACTGGGATCGAAGAAACGACTGGACGACTCGAATGCGAAGCGATGGCCGATCTGCGCCTGCACGCTCAGCAGAGGGCCGATACGACCCTGGTCGATCAGGGTTCGCACGCGTTCAAGCACCGGCAGAAAGCGGGTCCGCAAGGCCTCCATGCAGAACACGCCGGCCGCGCGGGCAGCTTCGACCACCTCACGGCTCTGCGCGCCATCGAGCGCGAAAGGCTTTTCGCACAACACCGCCTTGCCCGCCGCGATCGCGCGCAGGCAATGCTCGCGGTGCTCGGCGTTGCCGCTGGCCACGTAGATGATGTCGACGTCGGCCTGTTCGAACATCTGCTCGTAGGCGCCGAAGGCCCGCTCCGAGCCGGTCCGCTGTGCGAAGGCCTGCGCACGCGCGGACGATTGCGAGGCCACGGCTGCGAGGATCGCGCCGGGTATCTGGCGCAGGCCGTCAGCGAAATGAACGGCTGCGAATCCGGTTCCGATAATGCCCCAGCGAATCGGCTTTTCCACTGTCATGGTTGCTACCCGTTTTCAGATCCGGGGTGACCGGATCGTGGCCTGCATGGTGTCCCGCGTCCCGTCGATGGTGAGGGATTGGTCGAAGTGCGCGCCATCACCACGTCGATGAATGGCGACCGCCCTGCACGCTCAGTAGCGCTCCAGCGCCAGTTCGGTCCGCTGTACGCATTCGAAGCGGCTCGGGCCCGAGGCGTGATCCCACCGCTCCACCACCACGCACGGCTGACCCACAGCCGCAGCGTAACGCAGAAGGTTGATCGAATTGGGCGCGCCCGGGCGCACTCTGCTGGACACCGCGGTCCCGGCCTGCACCACCCAGGCGCGCCGTCGCAGCGCGGGATAGCGTACCTGCAGCGAGCGCACGAACGGCAGGTGGATATGGCCGCCCATGAGCAGGTCTGCCCCCGCCTCCACCCAGGTTCGGGCCGCCTCGGCGTGGCCGTGAAGCAGGTCATGTTCCTCGCCGGGGCCGGGCACGTCCAAGGGCTGGTGGGTGATGACCAGCCGCAACTGTCGAGATGTGGCGCCGCGCAGTCGTAGCGCGACGCGTCGAATCTGATCCGGTGACACCTCGCCATCGCAGTGACGTCGCCGGCGGGTGGTCTTGACGCCGATCACCAGCAGCTCGGCGGTTTCCAGCACCGGCTCCAGCACCGGCCCGAACACGCGCCGGTAGTTCGCATAGGGATCGAACATGCGCGCGTACAGATTGAACAGGGGAATATCGTGATTGCCGGGCAATGCCACCACCTGAGGCACTTCCAGGCTGCGCACGAAACGATCAGCCGCCTCGAACTGAGCCCGGCGCGCACGCTGCGTGATGTCGCCCGACAGCACCAGCACCTGCGGACGCTCGCGCAGGGCCAGCTCGCGCAGCGCGTCCATTACCGCCAGTTGCTCGGTTCCGAAGTGCGGGTCCGAGACCTGTAGCAGCACACTCACGCCGGCTCCTGGTCCGGCTGCACTGCAGGCTTGATGAGCATCAGCGGAGCGTCTGCCACGGCAAAGTGCAGTGGCGCGTTGAGCAGGTGCACTTCTCCGTCGACCGCCACCTTGATGCGCTTGCGGCCGCGGATCATCACCCGCATCCGGGGCACACAGAAATGATCGAGATTGTCCGACTGCCCCAGCCGGCCCAGCGCGCCCCGCAGCGCCAGGCCCAGCAGTGCCAGGGTTCCGATCGGACGCACCACCAGCACAATGAGTTGGCCCTGCTCGACCATCGGTGCCTGCTCCAGGCCCAGGCGCTGCAACTGCAGCCGGTTGTTGCCGACAAACACCGAGGGCGAGCGCAGGAAATGATCGCGGCCCTTCTGTTCGATACTCAGATGCAGCTGGCGATGCTGGCGCAACAAGCTGAGCAGACCCGAGCCGGCGGCCACCCAGCGACTTCGCCCCAGTTGTGCCTTGAGCTCCTCACGATCCTCCAGCAGTTCCGAGTACAGGCCCAGACTGGCGTTGACCAGAAACACGAGGTCGTTGACTCGACCGGCCTGGACCGGTTGTGCAGGGTGCTCCAGCAGCACCTGCGCCGCCGCGGCCGGTTCCAGCGGAATGCCGTGCGTGCGCGCAAACAGGTTGAAGGTGCCCAGCGGGATCACGCCGAAGTTGCAACCGCTTCCCAGCACGACCTGCGCCACCGCGTTGATGGTGCCGTCCCCACCCGCGGCGACCACCACCCCATCGCATCGGCGCGCGCTGCCGACCGCACGCCGGGCCGCGTCGGTGATCGTCTCCCGGTCCCGTGGCGAGACGAAGGTGTGCGTACGCCCGGCCCCGGTGAAGATCCTGGCGAGTGCATCCACAGTGTCGTCGGCGTCCTGGCTGCCCGAACCGGCATTGATCACGATGAACAGCGGCGTCTGCACGGCAGTGGGCTTGGGCGTATCGAGTTGCGGTGAGGGTGCGTCCATGGCCCAGCATAAGCCAGCAGCAAAGCCGGCATCGATGTCGCGAAACGGTCACGCCGGCGTCATCTTCACTTCAAGCCATGGACTCATGCTCCGCTGCACAGGCGCAAGCCACGCACGGGAGGCCCGCAGGATGGCCAAGAAGAATCATAGCCGGATCAAGAAGTTCCGCACGATCTGGATTTCAGATGTGCATCTGGGCACGCCCGGCTGCAAGGCCGAGCACCTGGTGGATTTCCTCAAGCACACCGAGTGCGAGAACCTCTACCTGGTCGGCGACATTATCGACGGCTGGAAGCTGCGCAGCACCTGGTTCTGGCCCCAGGAACACACCAACGTGGTCCGCAAGGTGCTGACCAAGGCCAAGCGCGGCACGAAGATCTGGTACATCACTGGCAATCACGACGAGTTTCTGCGCAAGTTCGTCGGCTTCAGCCTGGCCATCGGCAATCTGCGGGTGGTCAACGAGCACGTTCACACCACCGCCGACGGCCGTCGCCTGCTGGTGACCCACGGCGATGCCTTCGACGTCATCACCCGCTACCACCGCTGGGTCGCACTGATCGGCGACACCGCCTACGACCTGACCATGCGCGCCAACCACCGCTTCAACCAGGCGCGACGCCTGCTGGGCATGCGGTACTGGTCGTTGTCGGCCTTCGCCAAGAACAGTGTCAAGAACGCCGTCAACATCGTCTCCGAGTTCGAAGTCAGCGTGGCCCATGAATGCCGGCGGCGCGGCCTGGACGGCGTGGTCTGCGGCCACATTCACCACGCCGAGATCCGCGACATCGACGGCATCCAGTACCTGAATTCCGGTGACTGGGTGGAAAGCTGCACCGCCCTGGCCGAGGACTTCAACGGCCGCATCCAGATCGTGCGCTGGGTCGAGGTCAATCATCTCCATGACTCTCCCAAGGTCACGCCGCTCAAGCACGCCGTGGCGTCCCGCGCGGCGGCCTGAACCGACCGACGGCTGCTCGTGTCCCGGCCGGCAACTGCCGGTCCCGGACTTCGGGCGGTCAAGGTCCGACGGCGATTTCTGGCCGCCGGACCTGCCTCTAGGGCCTTGCCGAAGCCCCGTGAAAAAGGCGATCCGCGGATCGCCTTTTTCGTTGCTCGCCGAACCTTCTACTTGGCGACGTTGACCACCTGGATCTGGGTGAACTCGGCAAGACCTTCTTCGGCAAACTCCACCCCCATCCCGGACTGCTTGGCGCCGCCGAAGGGAATATTGGGTCCGATGTCCAGGTGCTTGTTGACCCACACCGTCCCGGTCTCCATCTGCGCTGCGAGCTGGGTGGCGCGGCCGGCATCCTTGGCCCACACAGAACCCCCCAGCCCGAAGCTCGAAGCATTGGCGCGGGCCATGGCGTCGGCCGGATCGGTGTAGCGGATCACTGGCAGGATGGGACCGAACTGTTCTTCGTCGACAATGCGGTCGCCGTCGGTGACATCGCGCACGATGGTCGGCCGGATGAAATATCCGCCGCCGTCGTCGGACTGCCCACCGGCCACCACCTTGCCGGCGCGCCTGGCCTCGTCGACCAGTCCGCGCACCTTCTCGAACTGCATCCGGTTCTGCAGCGGCCCAAGCTGTGTGCCTTCGTCCAGGCCGTCTCCGACCACCGCGGCATTGGCGTGCTTGGCCAGTTCGTCGACCATCTGGTCGTAGATCTTGTCGTGCACGTAGAGCCGCTTGATGGCCAGACAGACCTGGCCATTGTTGGCGAACGCGCCGCCGAACAGCTTGCCGGCGGTCTCCACCGGATCGACGTCGTCGAGCACGATGGCGGCGTCGTTGCCGCCCAGTTCCAGGGTCACGCGCTTGACGGTTTCGGCGGCGCTGGCCATGACCTTCTTGCCGGTGGCGGTCGAGCCGGTAAATGAAACCTTGCGCACGTCGGGGTGCGCGGTCAGCACTGCACCCAGATCGTTGGCATCGGTGATGACGTTGAACACGCCGGGCGGGAAGATCTCGCGCGCCAGTTCGCCCAGCATCAGGGTGCTCAGCGGTGTGGTCGGCGCCGGCTTGGCCACCATGGTGTTGCCGGTGAGCAATGCCGGGCCGAGCTTGCCGCACAGCAGCAGCACCGGAAAGTTCCACGGGATGATCGCCGCCACCACGCCCAGCGGCTTGCGATGCTGCTCGACGCGACGCACGTCGCTGTCCTCGATGACCTTGGGCGGGGTCTCCAGGTTGGCGAAATAGCGGACGAAGGCCGCCGCGCCGCCGATCTCCTCGGTGGCGTCCTTGAGCGGTTTACCCTGCTCCAGGGTCAGCTGCCGCGCCAGATCCTGGATGTTCGCTTCCATGGCGTCGGCCAGGCGATTGAGCGCGGCGCGGCGCTCGGCCAGGGGCGTGGCGGACCACACCGGGAAGGCATTCTTGGCTGCCGCCACCG
>JAJFJX010000195.1 GCA_021773655.1 Panacagrimonas sp. | reverse complement strand
TGTAGCCCTGTAGGTCCGGCGAATACGGATTGTTACGCACCGTGTTCCGATGGACATGCGCCAGCTCGGCAACCACCTGTAGTGGGTAATCCAGCAGTTCGGCGAACTTCGTCGGCGAAATGTTTGCCGGTCGCATGTCGTCCTTGAGTCGCCTCAGCACCGCGTCAAAAGACTTGGCATCGGACTGCACCACTGCTTTGCTCATGCTTGGCTCCAGTCAAACAGAGCACATTATAAGCACAACATAAGCACAACATAAGCACAATCGAAATCTACTCGTCTTGCCCCATAGGCGAGTCAAGGGCTGGCGTCAGCCGGGCATCGCGAACCCTTGACACGGCGGAAGGGACAATACCGTGTGCCTTGGCGGTGACTGATGCAGTTCGCCAGTCACAGCCACGGAAGACCGTCGTTGGCGCTACACCAGGTAAGCCTGATCGGAACTGCCCATATGACATCGCCGGTGATACTATAAGAAAGTGAAACTAGTGCTCGATACCGATGTGGTGATCGCGGGTCTGAGGAGCCCCACGGGCGCATCCGCCGAACTGCTCTGCATGGCGCGACACGGTCGGATCAGCCTCCTTATTAGTGTCCCGCTGTTTATCGAGTACGAGGCGAAATGCACGGAGGAAGAGCACCTGTCGGCAGCAGGATTGACGGCGGCGGACGCGCAGGCTTTTCTTGACGCCTTGGCTGCGTTCGCGCAACCGGTGACGATCCATTACTCGTGGCGACCACAGTTGAGCGATCCCGCCGATGAGATGGTTTTGGAAACCGCCGTAAACGGCCAAGCCGACGCCCTGGTCACATTCAACCAACGGGATTTTGGAAAGGCACCCGGACAGTTTGGTTGTGAGTTGTTGCTTTCTTCGGAAGCATTAAGGAGATCGCGATGAAAGCTATTTCAACTTTCCCACTGCGCTTGCCACGCTCGATCAAGGCGGCGGTCGAAAAGGTCAGCAAGCAGGACGGCACCAGCATGAATCAGTTTGTCGCGACGGCTGTCGCGGAAAAGCTGGCGGTGATGAATGCGGAACAGTTCTTCAAGGCACGGCAAAGTCGTGCAGACCTGAAAAAGTTCGACGCGATCATGAAGCGTAAAAGTGGATTGCCGCTTCGCGCCGGAGACGAAGCCTAAAACAATCTTGCATGACCGCCGTCAGCGCAGAAAACGCTCACCAGCGCTCTTCTGGTGTGAGGTCCGCTCTGCTTCCACCAAGGGCAGGGCGCCGGCCGGATCACTCGACGACAACGAAGCGCATGCGCGCAATCAACTGGCCGTCTGGCGTGCGCAGGTCCACGCGCCAGCGGCCGCGCGGATCGGCGGGAAAGTTTTCCTTGCGGCTGTAGGTGCGGAAGCCGTCTTCGCGACCGCCGGAGATCAATGCCGGAATGCGGTCCACGGACTCGCCGTGCTGTCGCCATTCGAACACGACGGCCTGCGACAAGCCCACCGGCGCACGCACCGCCACGAATGCCGATGCGCCCTTTGCGTGCAGGGTGTCGACGGTCATGCGCTGCACGGATGGGCCGGGTTCCAGGCCATCGACGTAGTGCGCGATGCGCGCATCGCGTACCCACAGCCCTGCCGGCGGAATCAGGCCCCGCAGCGCCCACAGCAACCCGAACGCGGCCACCAGGGCAACACAGCCGAGGGTCCTGGCCTTCCAGGTGCTCACCGACAACAGCATGCGCGGCAGGCTCAGCAGCAGGCTCAGCGCGGTGATGCCCAGCGCTATCGGCAAGGCCTGATCCAGCGGCATGTGCAGCGCGATGGGCAACACCACCAGCGCTGCGATGAGTGTGCAGTAGGCGTGCAAGGCGCTGGACAGGCCCGCATGCGGTGCAATGCGATTCAGGTAGATCGGGTCCAGACTCACGACCAGTGCGACCAGCGCTGCCAGGGCCATGAACGCGATATGTCCCGGCACCAGCAAGGTGGCGCCGAACATGAAGGGCAGCGAGAAGAACAGGATCTCCTGCTGGATCTGCTGGGTCACGAAGCGCACGGCGCTGATGCTCAGGCGACCCTTGGAGCGCGCCACCACCCAGCGACCGAGCAGATTCTCGGCCAGCAGCCAGGGCCAACCGACCAGGGCGATGATGGCCACGCCGCGAGCCAGCGCTTCGCCGCGCTGGAACAGGAAGAAGCCCACCCAGCCGAGCAGAAAACTGGCGCTGGGCAGCAGCCAGGGATAGCGGTCGAGGAAGATCCTGGCGCGATCCAGCAGGCGTTGCGCGCTGGACGCAGTGGCGGCCCGCGGTGGGCGGGGCGGCCCTTGCGCAGGGGCCGAATCGGTGGCCGACGGCGATACTCGCGGCCAAGGTGCTTGCGACTGCAGGTGCAGGGGTGCCGGTCCCGGTGCGCGCGGCGAGGGTCCAGACTCGCGCTCCAGCGTGGGCTCCCGGGTGGATTCGGGGCCCGACTCGAGCTTGCGTTCCGGCGCGGGCGGCGGCAGGGCGCGCAGGTCTGTCGGAGGGGTGGGGCCGGGCCGAAGCGGCGGCGGCGACGCGTACAGTGGCGGCAGCGACGCCTCCGACCTTGGCGACGTGGGCTCCAGGGTGGGCGTGATCTTCGGGTTCATGCCGCGCGGGCGCGGCAGGTCGTCAAGCTGGAGTCTGTGATGGCCATCGACACGGTTCCCGGCTGCCTGGGTTCATGTTCTGTTTGCGGGCCGCGAGAGTGACAGCCGAGGATGAAGCGCGGCTGTCCGGGTCAGAGGTGAAAGCAGTGTGGCGCGGTTTCGACCCTGACCTTTTCTGGTAGCTGGGCCTGACGGCGGGCCCGGCCCGCCCTGCCACTGCGGCGGCCTTGTGCTGGCTTTGAGATCAGGGGCTCGTGCGAAGCCGTCGCTTTTCCCGCTGCTACGCGGCGGCGGCTCTGCGCCAGCTTCGGGATCAGGGGCTCGCACGAAACCACGGCCTTGCCCGCTGTGGCTACGCCACGGCGGCTTTGCGCTAACTTCAAAGTCAGGGGCTCGTACAGAAACCACTCGCTTGCCCGCTGCGACTTTGTCGCGGCGGGGTGCTCGGGTTTCTCACCAATGCTCCCCCTTGAACACGTTGGCGAAGACCATTTGTTCGAGGCTGGGCTTGGCGCCTTCCTTGCGGCCCTTTGCGGCGGAGGACGAGGGGAAAAGCTGGAAACCCTTGGACAGGATGTAGTCGTTCATCTTGGGCCACAGCGCGTAGCTGATCGACGCCGCGGTGCCGAGCGTGGTGGCGACCGACTTGGGGCGGTCGATGATGGCCTTGATCACCGTGTTGGCGGCGTCGTCCGGGCTCCAGGTGGGCACGTAGTCGTAGATCTTGGTGGGCGCGATCATCGGCGTGCGCACCAGCGGCATGTAGATGGCGGTAGTGTGGATGTTGTGCGCGCGCACCTCGGCCGACACGCAGCGGGTGAAGGCGTCCAGTGCGGCCTTGCTGGCCACGTACGCCGAGAAGCGCGCGGCGTTGGCGAGCACGCCGATGGAGCTGATGTTGATGATATGCCCGCTATTGCGCTTGGCCATGGTCGGCAGCAGTGCAAGGATCAGGCGCACGCTGCCGAAGTAGTTGAGCTGCATGGTGCGCTCGAAATCATGAAAGCGCGTGGTGGATTCCATCACGCCGCGACGGATCGAACGACCGGCGTTGTTGATCAGAATGTCGACGTGGCTGAAGTCGTGCAGCACTTCGGCGGCCATGCGATCGATGTCCTTCATGTCGGACAGATCACAGGGATACACGTGCGCCTCGCCGCCGGCCTTCTCGATGATCGACTGAGTCTGGTCGAGCTTCTCCTTGGTGCGTGCCACCAGAATCACCTTGGCGCCGGCCGCGGCGAGCTTCTTGGAGGTAATGAAGCCGATGCCGCTGGAGGCGCCGGTGACCAGCACCACCTTGCCGGCCAGCTTCTGCATCTGTCGCGGCGTGATCCTGACCTTGAGGTCCAGGAACAGCTCCCAGTACTGCCACAGCTTGTCGACGTAGTCGCGGATGTCCGGGCAGCGGATGCCGGTGTCCTTGAGCGCGGCGCGCGCCTGGCGGTCGTCGAACACCGCCAGGTTGAAGGCGTAGCCGAGCACCGACAGCGGCACGCCGATGGCCTCGGCCAACCGCTTCTTGGTGCGCTCCGGGACTGCACGTTGCAGCCGCGAGCTGAGCTTCTTCATCGACGGCGACAGCTTGGGGATGTTGATGCGCCTGCCGAACTCCGGCCCGTGCGCCGCTTCCAGAAAAGCCTGAAGCAGATCGCCGACGCTGGGCGAGTTGGACTGCATGAGATGGAAGCACTTGCCGTCCAGGCCCGGCTTGTGGGCGATGGCATCCATTGCCGCGGCGATGTAGTCCACCGGTGCGATCGCCACCTTTCCGCCCTCGATGCCGAGCAGCGGCAGCCACTTCGGCACGCGGTAGGAGATCTGCTGGATCGCCTTGGCGAAGTAGTAAGGGCCGTCGATCTTGTCCATTTCGCCGGTTTCGGAATGGCCGACGACCACCCCCGGACGATAGATGCGAAACGGCACCGTGGCCTCGTTGCGCACGATGGCCTCGGACTCGTACTTGGTGCGGTAGTACGGATGCGACACGCGCTGGCCTTCGTCGAACATGTCCTCGGTGAACTTGCCGACGAAGTCGCCGCCGGCTACCGCGACACTGGAGACGTGATGCAGCACCACGTTGCCGCCCAGCTCGCCGGCGAAATCGACGACATTGCGGGTG
>JAJFJX010000194.1 GCA_021773655.1 Panacagrimonas sp. | reverse complement strand
ACGGTGCTGATCACCGGCGAGTCCGGGACCGGCAAGGAGGTGGTGGCGCGCGCGGTGCACGAGCACTCGACACGCCACGACAAGCCCTTCGTGGCGGTCAACTGCGGCGCGATCCCGGCCGACCTGCTGGAGTCCGAACTGTTCGGTCACGAAAAGGGAGCCTTCACCGGCGCCATCACCACGCGCCGCGGACGCTTCGAGATGGCCGACGGCGGCACGCTGTTTCTCGACGAGATCGGCGACATGTCGCTGCCGATGCAGGTCAAGATCCTGCGCGCACTGCAGGAGCGCACCTACGAGCGCGTCGGCTCCAACCGCAGCCAGCGCTGTGACGTGCGCATCATCGCCGCCACCCACCGCAACCTGGAACAGAACATCATCAAGGGCACGTTCCGCGAGGATCTGTTCTATCGGCTCAACGTGTTTCCGATCGAGATGCCGCCGCTGCGCGAACGTCTGGACGACCTGCCGCTGCTGATCGAGGACCTGATCCACAGCCTGGAGCGCAACGGTCACGGCAACGTCAGCCTGGCGCCGGACGCGGTGCAGGTGCTGCGCAGTTATCACTGGCCCGGCAACGTGCGCGAACTGGCGAATCTGATCGAGCGTCTGGCCGTGCTGCACCCGCACGCCAGCGTGCAGGCCGCCGATCTGCCGGCGCGGTATCGCAGCGGCCAGCCGGCTGCGGCGATGACGCCGAGCAGTGCGATCCCCGAACTGTCCGTCCCGGCCACTGACGCCGCCGCCGCTGCGTCCGCGACCGTCGCGTCTGCGAAGTTGCCGACCGCGGACGTGGACGTGGCGGGCCAGCGTCCCGGCGCGGACAGCAGCATGCCGCTGCGGGGTCCGGAGCCGGGCAGCGAGTCGGTGCTGCCGCCCGACGGCGTCAACCTCAAGGACCACATCGAGAACATCGAGCTCAACCTGATCAGGCAGGCGCTGGCGCAGTCCAACGGAGTGGTCGCGCACGCCGCAAAGCTGCTCAACACCCGCCGCACGACGCTGGTCGAAAAGCTGCGCAAGTACGGGTTGACACGTGAGTTGGGCGCCGATGCCGAGAGCGGGACGCCGGAAACGCAAGCCTAGGAGCCTGGGCGGTCGAAACCGTGCAGGCGAGGCAAAACCATCTGGAACGGATTTTTCGATGCCTCGACGCGAATGGCGGGTTCTATCCGGCGAGGCGCAGCGGAGAATCTGGCCGCAAGGGCGAAGCTGCAGCCGCGCGAGTTTCGACCGCCCAGGCTCCTGAACAGGGCCGTCGACTGCGCCCCGGAATGACCTGGTACAACGGCGCGCACATCGACTTTGCCGTCATTCCGGACGGCCGCAGGCCGAGCCGGAATCCAGTCCCGAGCTCATGGTATGTCGCTGGCGTCCGGGCCTGCAGTCCGGCGCTTTCGGGTTCCGGGTTCGCAGCTGGGACCCGGAGTGAGGGCACATCGGGGCTCGCAGGTTTCAGTCGCCCGGCCGCAGGCGTTTCCAGAGGAAGGCGTAGGCCAGCGTGTCCATGTAGGCACGCTGCGCGTTGTTGGCTGCGCCGCCGTGGCCGCCCTCGATGTTCTCGTAGTACAGCACCTCGTGATCCTGTGCCTGCAGCCGCGCGGCGAACTTGCGCGCGTGCGCCGGGTGCACGCGGTCGTCGCGGGTCGAGGTCATCAGCAGGATCGGCGGGTATTCCCGATCCGCATGCAGGTTCTGGTAGGGCGAGTAGCGCGACAGGTAGGCCCAGTCCAGGGGATCGTCGGGATCGCCGTACTCGCTCATCCAGCTGGCGCCGGCCAGCAGGCGGTGGTAGCGGCGCATGTCCAGCAGCGGCACGCGGCAGACCACCGCGCCGAACAGCTCCGGCCGCTGGGTCATGGCAACGCCGACCAGCAGTCCGCCGTTGCTGCCACCGACGATGCCCAGTTGCTGCGGCGTGGTGATGCCGCGCCGGATCAGGTCTTCGGCCACGGCGATGAAGTCGTCGTAGGCGTTCTGGCGTTTTTCGCGCAGGGCCGCCTGGTGCCACTGCGGCCCGAATTCGCCGCCGCCGCGGATGTTGGCCACCACGTAGACCCCGCCCGGTTCCAGCCAGGCCGCGCCGGTGGCAGGCTGGTAGCCCGGGGTCAGTGCGATCTCGAAGCCGCCGTAGCCGTAGAGCAGGGTCGGGCGCGGGACATTGTCGGATGCGGCATCGGCCGGACCGACCACGAAGTAGGGAACCCGGGTGCCGTCCCGGGAGCGCGCCTGGTGCTGATCGATGCGCAGTCCAGCGGCGCTGAAGTAATGCGGCAATCGTTTGATGACCCGGCCGCCGTCCTGCCCGTCGCGGTATTCGTATAGCTCGGTGGGGCGCAGATAATCCTCGACCGTCAGGAAGAAGTCGTCGGAGCGGTCGGGATCGATGGCGGTGGCGTGTACCCGGGCCAGGTCCGGGACCTCCAGGTCCCGGCGCTGCCAGCGGCCGTCTTGAAGACGCAGCACCGCGACGCGACCGCGAACCCGGTCCAGCAGATTGAGCAGCAAGGTGTGGCGGGTGCGCTCGTAACGGTCCAGGGTGATTCCGGTGCCGGGTTCGAACAGCACGTCGAAACGGCGCCGTCCCTCGATGAAGGCAACCAGTGGCATCGCGAGCAGGCTGCCCGCCGGGTAATGCTCGCCGGTGATGTGCCAGTCGCTGCGCAGGTGCAGCAGCATCTGCTCGTCGAACAGCTCCACATCGGCGTCTTCCGGAACCGCCAGCCGTGCCAGGTGCTCGCCGGCGCGCAGAAAGTACTGGTAGCGGAAGAAGGTGATGGCGCGCCGGATCAGCTCATGTCGATGATCCGGCGCGTGGTAGACGCTGATGTCGACCGCCACGTCGGAACTGCGCCCCTCGTAGAGCACCCGCGCGGCGTCGATGGGCGTGCCGCGCCTCCACTGCAGCACGACGCGCGGATAGCCCGATTCGGTGAGGCTGTCGGCCCCGGTGTCGGTGGCCACCAGCAGGCTGTCCGCGTCGCGCCAGGCGACTCCGTGCTTGGCTTCGGCGAGCACGAAGCCATCGTCGACGAATCGCCGCGTGACGGTGTCGAACTCGCGCACCACGTGGGCATCGGCGCCGCCGCGCGAAAGCCTGAGCAGGCAGCGCCGGTATTCGGGGTACAGGCATTGGGCGCCTTTCCAGACCCAGTTCCGGTCCTCTTCGGCAGCCAGTGCGTCCAGGTCCAGCACGGTCTCCCAGTCCGGCGCGGCCTTGCGGTACTCGCTGCGCGTGGTGCGCCGCCACACGCCGCGCGGGTGCTCGGCATCGCGCCAGAAGTTGTAGACGCGATCGCCAAGCTGCTCGACCTCGGGGATGCGCTCGTCGGAGTCGAAGATTGATCGCAGGCGCCGCTGGTGGGCCGCGAAACCCGGCTCGCTCTGCAACGCTTCGGCCGCGGCGGCGTTGCGTGCGCGCACCCAGTCCAGTGCCGCCTGGCTGTCCACCGTTTCCAGCCACTGGTGCGGATCGTCCTCGGCGGCGGCGGGCAGGGTCATCAGGGCAGCGAGCAGGAGCGGGGCGACGGATTTCATGGACAGAGCGGACGATCCAGATCTTCGAGGACACGTTAGCGCCGTGTCTTGCGCCGCGGCAAACCTGTGCCTGCCCTGGCCCGAACGGGGAGCGACGGCAAGCTTCGTGCACGCCACAATGAACCATGGGCTATTCGACTTCGATCGGGGTTCGCGGCTATCGGTTCGCCGATCTGCGCGAACTGATGGCCAAGGCCTCGCCAGAGCGCTCCGGCGATGGGCTGGCCGGCATTGCCGCGACCAGTGCCGAGGAGCGCTGGGCCGCGCGGCACGTGCTGGCCGGGCTGCCGCTGCAGCGGTTTGTCGAAGAGTGGCTGATCGAGCCTGACCGGGACGAGGTGTCTGCCCTGATCGCGCAGCAGTTCGACGCACTGGCGATGGCGCCGGTGATCGGTCTGAGCGTCGGCGAGTTTCGCGACTGGCTGTTGTCCGACGCGGCCGACGCGGCGTCGCTTTCTGCACTGGCGCCGGTCCTGATGCCGGAGATGGTGGCGGCGGTGAGCAAACTGATGCGCAACCAGGACCTGGTCCTGGTTGCGCGCAAGCGACGCGTCGTGAGCCGCTTTCGCAGCACCCTCGGACAGGCCGGCGTGATGGCGGTACGGTTGCAGCCCAACCATCCGACCGACGATGCGCGCGGCATTGCCGCCTCGATTCTCGACGGCCTGCTGCTGGGTTGCGGGGACGCGTGCATCGGCATCAATCCGGCCGGCGATGATCCGGCCGGCCTGGCGCGCCTGTGGCGCTTGCTGGACGAGTTGATCACGCGCCACGAAATTCCCACACAGTCCTGCGTGCTGGCCCACCTGACGCGGCAGATCCAGGCCATCGAGGCCGGCTTGCCGGTCGACCTGGTGTTCCAGTCCATCGGCGGCACGGCGGCGCTCAACCGCAGCTTCGGCATCGATCTGGCGTTGCTGCGCGAGGCACACGACGCCGTGCGTGCAACGGGGCGCGGGGGCGAGCACGCCCAGCGGATGTATTTCGAGACCGGCCAGGGCAGCGCGCTGTCGGCCGACGCCCATCACGGGGTCGACCAGCAGACCTGCGAGGCGCGCGCCTACGCAGTGGCGCGGGCCTTCGATCCGCTGCTGGTCAACAGCGTGGTGGGCTTCATCGGTCCGGAGTATCTCTACGACGGGCGCCAGATCATCCGCGCGGCGCTGGAGGATCATTTCTGCGGCAAGCTGCTCGGCCTGCCGATGGGCGTGGACGTGTGCTACACCACCCACGCCGAGGCCGATCAGGACGACATGGACATCCTGCTCACCGTGATCGGCGCGGCCGGGGTCAACTACATCATGGGCGTGCCGGGGGCCGACGACGTGATGCTCAACTATCAATCGACCAGTTTTCACGACGCGCTCTACCTGCGTCGGGTTCTGGGCCTGCGCCCGGCGCCCGAGTTCGCCGCCTGGCTGCAGGCGATGGGCATCGCCGATGCCGGCGGGCTGCCGCTGCCGGATGCGCCAAACGCGGCGCTGACCGACCTGCGGGCCCTGGTCGATCACGCCGCGCCCGGCGCCGTGTGCGCAGCGCGGCCCGATGCCGCCGCAGGGCGCGGAACATGAACACAAGTGATCACGATGCGAAAGCCGCGGTCGGGCACACGTCCGCAGTGACCGCGACGCGCTGGCCGGAACTGGCGCGGCTGACCCCGGCGCGGGTCGCGCTCGGCCGCAGCGGCACCAGCCTGCCGACCCGCCAGTGGCTGGACTTCGGCCTGGCCCGCGCCCGCGCCCGCGACGCCATTGACCAGCCGCTGGACCTGGCGCACCTGCAGCGCGAGCTCGAACACGACGGCTGGCCCTGGCTGGTGGTCTGCAGCCGGGCCCCGGACCGCCAGGCCTACCTTGCGCGTCCGGACTGGGGGCGGCGTCTGCACGCCGATGGGCGAGCCCGTCTCGACGCCGCCAGGCAGGGGGCCTGTGACCTGGCCGTCGTGATCAGCGACGGGCTGTCCAGCGCCGCCATCCACGCCCACGCCCGATCACTGCTGCGGGCGCTGCGTCCGCACCTGAACGATCTGCGATGGGCCCCGCTGGTGATCGCCACGCAGGCACGGGTGGCGCTGGCCGATGAGGTCGGCGAGGTGCTGGGCGCGCGCATGGCGCTGAGCCTGATCGGCGAGCGGCCGGGCCTGTCTTCGCCCGACAGTCTGGGGATCTATCTCACCGCCACTCCGCGCGTCGGGCGCCACGACGCCGAGCGCGACTGCATCTCCAACATCCACGCCGCCGGCCTGGGGTACGCGGAAGCTGCGGAGCAGGCCGCCCGTCTGGTGCGCGCCGGCCTGCAGCGCGGTCGCAGCGGGGTGGCGCAGGTGGGAGTCGACGCCTGCTCCGGGCCCTTGCCGGCGCCGCCCGCGACCTGAAGCCG
>JAJFJX010000193.1 GCA_021773655.1 Panacagrimonas sp. | reverse complement strand
CGGGCCGGACGCTGGCGCGGGTTCCCGGCGGACCGGAGCTGCTCGACGTTTCGGTGCGCAACAAATCCGCTGCGGCGCCGGCCATCACCGGCAGTGGGCTGCGAATCCCCGACCCGGAGCTGGCCGGCAAACTCGCCACGTTGCAGACCATCAAGCGCCTGCGCGGCCAACCCGGCGTGATCTATGCCGAACCCAACCTGATCCATCGCGCCAGCCGGACGCCGGACGACGAGTTCTTCGGCCAGCAATGGCACTACCCGATGATCAACCTGCCGCAGGCCTGGGACATCACCACCGGGGCGCCCGGCGTGATCGTGGCAGTGGCCGATACCGGCGTGCGCCTGGCACATCCCGACCTGCAGGGCCAGTTCGATCCTCAGGACCCTGACGGCTTCGACTTCGTCGGCAACGTCGACGACGCGCTCGATGGCAACGGCATAGATGGCAATGCCGACGACCCCGGTGACGGCGGCATCGCCGGCAACAGCAGCTTTCACGGCACCCATGTGGCCGGCACCATCGCCGCGACCACCAACAACCGGATCGGCGTCGCCGGCGTGGCCTGGAACACGCGCATCATGGCGTTGCGCGTGCTCGGGACCGGGGGCAGTGGCAGCAGTTTCGACATCGCCAATGCCGTGCTCTATGCAGCCGGCCTGGACAACGCCACCGGACAGCTGCCGCCGCGACGGGCCGACATCGTCAACCTGAGCCTGGGCGCCGACGCCGGGTCGCAGTTCGAGCAGAACGCCTATCTGCGGGCCCGCGCGGCAGGTCTGATCATCATTGCCGCCGCCGGCAACAGTGGCGATTCGCGCCTGAGCTTCCCGGCTTCCTACGACGGCGTGGTGTCGGTGGCGGCGGTCGGTCGGCAGAAGCAGCGCGCGCCCTATTCGCAGTTCAACGCCGCCGTGGACGTGGCCGCACCGGGCGGCGATGTCACCCAGGGAACCACCGACGGCGTGCTGTCCACACGCGCCAGCGATTCCGGCGGCACGGTGCGCGACACGGTGTCGTTCCTGCAGGGCACCTCGATGGCGGCGCCGCACATGGCCGGCGTGGTGGCGCTGATGAAGGCGGCGCACCCAGGCCTGACGCCGGAGAATCTGGACACCCTGCTGGCCAGCGGGGCCATCACCGAGGACCTCGGCGCCGCCGGTCGCGACAACGCCTTCGGCCACGGCCTGATCGACGCCAACCTCGCGGTGCGCGCCGCGGTCTCCCTGGCCCAGGGCACGCCACCGGCGGACAACCCGCAACTGGCTGCCTCGCCAGCCTCGCTCAACTTCGGCAACGGCCTGACCCGGATCGGCTTGACGCTGGCCAATGCCGGCACCGGGGACTTGCAGCTCACCGGTGTGTCCGACGATGCGCCGTGGCTGACACTGAGCGCGCAGGCCGAGGTCGGCGACGACGGCCTGGGGATCTACAGTGCGACCGTCAACCGCGCCGGGCTGGCCGACGGAACCTATTCGGCGACGATCAGCATCGCCTCCAGCACCAACGCGCTGCAGATCCCGGTGCTGATGCGTGTCGGCGATATCGCCGGCAGCGTCAACGCCGGCAAGCAGTACGTGCTGCTGATCGACCCCGAGACTTCCGACACGCTGTTCCAGGACGAGGCGCAGATCGATAGCGACGGCCGCTACCGCTACCGCTTCGACGGCCTGCCGCCGGGGGACTACGTGGTGATCTCCGGCACCGACAGCGACAACGACGACCTGATCTGCGACGACGGCGAATCCTGCGGCGCCTTCCCGGAACTCGACCTGCCGGAGCCGGTGACCCTGGCCGATACCGATCTGGGCAATGTCGACTTCCTGGTCAGCTTCGGCCTGAGCACACCGACCGGACCGGCGGCCTCCGGGATGCGCCCGCTGCGGCCGGGCGTGCCACGGCTCCAATGACGACGGCCGGATTCCGGGTCCCGGATTGCTGGAGCCGATGCTCGCGCTCCGGATTCACGCCTCTGTCTCGATCACCCTGCAAGCACCGGCTCCCGGACCCCGGCCAAACGCGTGCGACCTGCCGGCGCTCGCGGCGAGGGCTACGCAAGCGCTCGGTCAGCTCGGTCAGCTCGGTCAGCTCGGTCAGAAGTAATAGCCGATATTGATGTTGAAGCGCGTGCGCGTCTGGTCGGCATTGGCGCCCAAGGTGCCGCCGATGAAGGGCTGGTTCTCGGCGGTGACCAGATCGAAATAGGTGTAGAGCCCGCCAGCGCTCACCGCCACACCGAGCACATTCATGAAAGTATCGTCCAGACCGGCCGACTTGCCGGTCATCAGGCTGTAGTCGTTGTAGAACTGCAGCCGGGTCACCGGCCCGAGCTTGACCGGCAGGGTATAGGCCAGGTTTGCGGTGTGCAGGCGCGCGCGATCCGGAATGGTGTCGAAGAAGGCATAGGCGCCCACCACCAGGCGATTGGCACCGTCGTCCAGCTCGTAGTCGTAGTGCGTGGTTTGCAACATCAGGTTCCAGCGCCCGTAGTCGGCGTTCAGATGCAGCGCCCAGGCCAGCGTGTCGCCGACGTCGTCTTCGGGGCTGTAGAGCACGCCGCGCAGCGCCGAGACGCCAAGATCGGTCTTTAGCGTGCCATCGCACTGATGCAGCCAGGCCAGGCGCGCAACCAGGGTATTGCCTTCGGCGATCGCGTCGACCGGCGCATCGAAGGTGCCTTCGCCGTCGCGCCGCACGCCGACCACATCGTAGGAATACCGCTCGGAGCGGTCGCTGACATAGCCGTCGACGCCGCCCTGCTCGTCGTTCTTGAAAAAGCCGAGCTGCACGTCGAAGGTGCCCAGCTTGCCTTGCAGCACCGCACCCAGGTCGTAGTCGTCCTCCAGCCCGACGTAGTACGTGGTGTCGAAGAAATACGAATGCGAGTTGTAGGGCTGGTTGCCGAACGGTACGCGGGTGACGCCCAGGCGGCCCTGCCAGCGCGCGTCGAAGTCATAGCCGACCCAGGCGTGATGCACGACCTGCATGAATTGGTAGTAGCGCCACTCGGCGGACAGGATCACCTCGCCGATCTCGCCGTCCAGATTCAGGCGCACGGTGTCCAGGTCGAAGTCCCCGGCGCGCTCGCGGTTGTCCGGATCGTGATCCTCGTAGCTGTACTGCACGCGTACCGCGCCGCCGACATCGATGCCGTCGGTGCTGCTGTCTTCGGCCTGCACCCACGCGGCGGGCAGCAACAGGATCAGCCCCAGACGGGACAGGTTCGAAGATTTCATGATCTGCCTCCTTCAGGTTTCGCGCGGGTGCTCGATCTCGCCGAAGGTCTCCTTCGGTGCCCTGGCCTCGCGTTCGCGCACGGTCGGCGTGATCGGCTCGTGCCGGAACGCGCACAGCAGCGAGAAGCACATCAGCAGCATCACCATCGAAAACAGCAGTCCGGTCGCAATGGACGCCGCCTGCAGCGCGCCCAGGCCACCGGCCACCAGCAGCACCGCAGCCACCACCCCTTCGAGGATGGCCCAGAAAATGCGCTGCACGCGCGGCGGCTCCAGTTCGCCGCCCGAGGTGAGCATGTCGATCACCAGGCTGCCGGAGTCCGAGGACGTCACGAAGAAGGTCACCACCACCAGCGTCGCCACGCCGGCGGTCAGCGCTGCCAGCGGAAGCTGGTCGAGCGTCACGTACAGCGCGGTGGTCAGGTCCTCCTGCACCGCGGCGGCGATGCCGCCATTTCCGAACAGTTCCAGGTGCATCGCGGTGCCGCCGAACACAGACAGCCAGAAGAACGTCACCAGGGTCGGCACGAACAGCACGCCCAGGGTGAATTCGCGGATGGTTCGGCCGCGCGAGATGCGCGCGATGAACATGCCCACGAACGGTGCCCAGGCCATCCACCAGCCCCAATAGAAGATGGTCCAGCTCCCGGCCCAGCCGGTGTTGCCGATGGTGTCGGTCCAGAAGCTCATCACCACCAGGTTCTGCAGATAGCGGCCCAGCGTCTCGACGAAGGTGTTGAGGATGAACACCGTCGGCCCCAGCACCAGCAGCAGCAGCACCAGGCCCAGGGCCAGCCAGATATTGAGCTGCGACAGAAACTTCACGCCCTTGTTGAGGCCCATGGCGACCGAGGCAGTGGCGATGGCGGTGATCACAACGATCAGCGCGAGCTGCACGGTGAGGTTCTGCGGCACCTCCAGCAGGTAATTGAGCCCGGCGTTGACCTGCTTGACGCCCAGTCCCAGCGAGGTGGCCACGCCGAACAGGGTGCCGAACACCGCCACGGTGTCGATGATGTGGCCCGGCCAGCCATAGATGCGTTCACCGAACACCGGGTAGAACGCCGAACGGATCGACAGCGGCAACTTGTGCCGATATGCGAAATAAGCCAGCGACAGACCGACGATGACGTAGATCGCCCAGGCGTGCAGGCCCCAGTGGAAGAACGTGGTGCGCAACGCGACCTCGGCTGATCTCTGGGTCTGGCCTTCGGCACCGAACGGCGGCGTGACGTAGTGGAACATCGGCTCGGCGATGCTCCAGAACAGCAAACCGATGCCCATGCCGGCAGAGAACAGCATCGCGAACCACGCGAAATAGCCGTACTCGGGTTTCTCGTACGGCTCGCCCAGACGCACATCGCCGTAGCGCGACAGCAGCAGCCACAACACGAAACCGACGAACAGGCTGGCAGCCAGGATGTAGTACCAACCCAGGTACTGATTGATGCCTGCACTGACCGCGCCGAACACGGCATCGGC